>DETS01000080.1:0-13849 GCA_002361735.1 Lachnospiraceae bacterium UBA3282
CCTCCTTTCTATGCGGGTTTCACGTTACGATTTTCGTTCAAGTCCCATCTTCCGCATTGAGAAAAGGAAACCTTGACATCGTAAGGTTTCTTTTTATTGCCTGTTTTCCTGTGCCACATACCTTTCCCATGCTTTCGGCAGCTTTTCCCTGACAAAAACAGGACGTACGCATTCTCTATGCGCACACATTTCGTCACCGCAATCGGTTCCGTTGCCAGTCTCGCACAGGGAATATTTTTAAAGGGAATGACCTTCTCCTCCCCGGCATGCACTTCGTAAATATATCCCCCGACACCTTCCGAGACTTCCTGCAGCGCATTTGGGTATAATTCGTGATAGATGGGTATCTCACTGTCGCCCTCAAAGCCATACGGGAACCAGTAATAGGGTCTTTTCACAGCATTGCAGAGATAAAAAGCGGCAACCACGTCAATTGTAGTCATATATACATATGGCTGGTCATGGTCCGCCTGATTTGGCCTTAATACCTCAATATTTCCAATATTGCTTCCATGATACAGTACCATAACGCCCCCAATCCTCCGCTTAACTTATGATATCAAAATCCATTTTACCTCTTTTGGGAAAAAAGGGAAAGTATTGGTATGATTAGGACCAAAGCCGTTTATTGCATTTCAAATCTATCAGTGATAAAGTGTTATTGTATCCGTAATTATAGGAGGAGGTATCCGCTTGAAAAAACAAAATAGTACATTTAGAGAAAATCTTCGTCTGGAGATTTCCGCTTCTTTACTGCTTTCTTTTACCTTTTTCCTTTTTGGTCCTTTAGAAATTATGTTAACCAATCCCATAGAATTTCATTTTACGGTCTTGCAGGTGATTGATCTGTTTTTGAGCTGCACAGCCGCCTGCTTTATCATTACTATGGGGATTCAATATTTGATTTCATTTGCGGGAAACCGAATCTTAAAAATATGCTCGTCGCTTTTGGCAGCGCTTGGATTTTGCTTTTACATACAGGGCAATTGGACATTTATTGATTATGGTGAAATGACCGGAACTCCAATTAGTTGGAATTCCTATTCCCAATGGGCAGTAAAAAATACCGTTATGTGGATTCTTATCCTAATAATAGTGGTTTGCTCCATCAATTATAAGGTTCGTTATCTTACCGCCTGTACCTACATCATGCTGGGTATCGTCGGTACAGAGGCATTAACGTTAGGATTCTTATTTACCTCTACGATCAATAAGGCGCCAAACATTGATTTTACCTTAGAAGGAGGTCATGAGTTTCAGCTTTCCTCCAATCAAAATAATATTATCGTGATCGTGGCAGACGGATTTGACGGGCAGGATTTTCTTCCCGTATTGGAAGAAGAACCGGACCTGCGGCAGCATTTTGACGGATTCACTTTCTATGAAGACACCTGCGGGACATCTTTATATTCTGAAGAATCAGGAATCACTCTTTTGACCGGAAATCAATTGGAAGTCGGCCCGACATTTTCAGAAAACATTGCCACGGCATACAAAAATACGGATCTATATGATATCTTAGCGCAAAATCACTATGATACCTATCTTTATGTCCGGGCTAAAAAAATGGTGTCGCCTGAAATTGGAGAACAGGTGGCCAATTTTCGTCCCAAAAAGGAGCATATCGACAAAACCGCCGCCTTTCAAGAACTGTACAAAATGGTGGCCTTTCGGTATATGCCGCATATCGCAAAGAAATATTTTTGGTATTCCCATACAAATTTTTGGGAGATAGGCGGAAAAAACAGCTCTCTCTATCTAAATTATGATATGTATGACCTTATCCGGAAGCAGGGCGTAATTGCCGAAAAAACAGAGCATAATATTTATCAGTTTTACTGGATTCAGGGCCCTCACGATCCGGCAAACACGGATCGATATTGCCATAAGCTGGATCAGACCATAAATGAGATGGACGAAATATATGCCGAGAGACAGTTTGAACAGACAATCGGTGTTGTCAGAATGTATACAGAACTGCTTTCTGCTCTAAAGCGGGCAAATGTTTACGACAATACGACTGTTATCTTCACTGCCGATCATGGATGGGATATTCGGATCAATCCTTGCTTATTGGTAAAACCGAAAAACGCGCACGGCGACTTAATCGTTTCAGATGTCCCGGTGTCAATGCCAAAAGATTATTTACCTACTTTAGAATATTTTATAACGGGAGAAAAAAGTTATGGAGATACGATCTATGAATTAGACGAAGAAGCCGAACGGGAAAGAGTTTATTATGAATATAGCGTCAATCTCAATGGCTTTGACAGGACATACAATTCAAGAACAGAGATGAAACTGAATAAAAACAGGGCATTTTCAAAAGATGTAACGCTCGGAACAACGCTTATGCCCGATGACATTATGTTTCATAGTAGATTAGGGCTTGAAAACTCAAAACATACTAATATCAGGACTGCCGGAAACGAAACCATCTTAGAGTTTAAGATAAAGGAAGACTTCAGCGATCTTCTGTTAGAATTAAGCTATGATACTTACAATGGAATACAACCCGTCCAATTATATGCGAATGATATCCTTGTCACTGAATTTGATGCAAACGGACGCGAAGATAAAAGTATCCTGATTCCCGGAGAATATGTAACGGACGGGAACCTCAGATTGCAGTTTTACTGGAAAAATGCCATATTGCCGGCTGAAATAGATCCTGATAACAGGACCCGAATTCAACTTGCGCTGACCTTTTATAGTATGAGATTGTCGGATACGGGTATGGAGTAATTCTTAACTCTTCATCAAATCTTAATTTTTCCTTCTTTCTTTTAAAGAAAGAAGGAATCTCTATAGAAATGATACTGCAAACTACCAATCTCTGCAAATCGTTTCACAACCAAAAAGCGGTGGATTACATTTCCCTCCATATTGAAAAGGGAAGCGTTTACGGACTGCTGGGGCCGAACGGCGCCGGAAAATCCACTACATTGAAAATGCTTGCCGGTATCTTAAAACCGACTGCCGGCACAATCTGCTTCGACGGAAAACCGTGGTGTAGAGAAAGCCTGTCAGAGATCGGCGCACTGATCGAAACCCCGCCCCTTTATGAGAATCTGACAGCAGGCGAAAACCTGAAAGTCAGATCGCTACTGCTGGGAGTGGATGAAAAAAGAATCGATGAGCTTTTACAGGTCGTCTCCCTTACCAATACAGGAAAAAAGAAGGCTGGTCAGTTTTCTTTGGGGATGAAGCAGAGGCTTGGCATTGCCATGGCGTTATTGGGAGAGCCCAAACTTCTGATCCTGGATGAACCGACAAACGGGTTAGATCCGATCAGCATCGAACAACTGCGTGAACTGATCCGCTCCTTTCCCGCGCATGGCATCACGGTCATTCTTTCCAGTCACATCCTCTCAGAAGTACAGTTGATCGCGGATCATGTCGGAATCATTGCCAACGGCATCTTAGGATACGAAGGCAAATTAGAACAGGGACAGAATCTGGAAACCCTTTTTATGGATGTTGTCAGAGGAAACGGAAAGGCAGGTGATTTCTGTGATTGACATTGTGCGGGCAGAATATCAAAAAACCAAACGGTCGATGCGCCGAAGATTACTCTGGGCATTTCCCGCGTCTACCTTTGCATTGGCATTTATCCTGACACTCGGAATGACAAACTCCTATGCGGAAAGCGTTTGGAACTGGTGGTACACGCTGCTGCTCCCCGGTATGCTCGCCATCCTCTGTCACCTGACGATGGCACAGGAGAAAAAGACGCATTATTATCACCTGATGACGCTTCCCGTCAGCAAAAGAAAATTGATGGCGGGCAAGATCCTCTGGCTGGGCTGCGCGATCCTGCTTGCAAACAGTATCATATTTGTCGGCGGTACTATCATCGCACAAACCGGAAAATGGTACTTATTTGTTTCCGCGATTCCCATGCGGATTCTGTGTCCCTATCTGCACATATTGCCAAACGGTCTCCCGGCGGAAGTCGGTGATCCGCTGCTTGATCGGGGCGTCGTTATTCCGGGGATCTGCTTATCCGTCCTGTGGTTCATTTTTGCCGCCGTTTTCTTTCTAAACTGGTTTGAAAAAAGGGAGGTCAACTAAAAATGCTTAGAAAACATCTCCACGCCGACATTCTGAAAATGAAAGGCACTCCTATCATTCTTGCACATATCCTGATCCCCATCATCACCAGCGGGATGTTTTTGCTCTATGATTCCTTTTCCGCCTGGAATGATACGACTAAAATCATTGCCTTTTATCAAGCCGTCGGAGCGGGATTTCCCGTACTGATCGGAATATTTACCGCAAGTGTGGCGGCACAGGAAAAAAATGCCGGAGGCTTTCAAAATCTGCTCTCCTTACCGCACAAGATAACTGCATTTTTGTCAAAGGTATTCCTTCTCCTCCTTTTCAGCCTGTTCTCCGTCCTGTTGACGGCAGTTCTATTCGGATTCAGTTTCTGTGGGATTTCCGGGCGCGGCAGCATAAGCATCGGTCTGTGTGTCACAGTAGCATTGATCATGTGGTGCAGCAGCATCCCGCTCTATCTTTGGCAGCTGATTCTGGCGTTTCAGTTTGGGGAAGGCGTGTCCGTCTGCGCCGGAATCCCCTATACCTGCTTAAAGCTGGTATTTGGGGAAGCCGGCGCGCACGAAGAACTAAAAGCTGTGATCCCACTCTATGCTATCGTTACCGTGGGCAGTATGTTATATTATTACCTGTGGGCAGCTTCCTTTGAAGGCTGCAAACTGTCAGAATAAAGGAATGGAAATAAGATTGAAAAAAGCTCCGGCATGGAGGAAACTATGGCAAACATTTTAGCGGTCGATGACGATACGGCCATTCTTGACATGATAGAAACCATTTTGACAAAGGATGGCCACATCGTTACAAAAGTGAGCGATCCGCTTGCGCTCGATTAGGAAAAACTGCATCATTTTGATTTGATCCTCTTAGACATTATGATGTCCGGGACGGACGGATTTACCTTATGCGCAAAAATCAGAAAGCTTGTTGACTGCCCTATTCTATTTCTGACGGCAAAGGCCGAAGAAAACAGTCTGGTCAACGGCCTGGCATTAGGCGCAGATAACTATCTCTTAAAACCCTTCGGAGTCAGGGAGCTTCGTGCGAGGATCGCCGCACACCTGAGGCGGGAACATCGGGAACATTCCGTAAAAATGGTGTTCGGCCGTATTTGCTTCAACCTGTCTTTTAAGCAAATGCTGATCGACGATCAGGAAATCCCGCTCACGAAATCGGAGTATGAAATCTGTGCATTTCTTGCACAGCATCGGGGACAGGTTTTTTCCAAAGAGCAGATTTTGGAACAGGTATTTGGCTTTGACAGCGAAAGCAGCGACAATACGATCATCACGCATATCAAAAACATCAGGACGAAACTTTCCGCTTTGTCGGTATGCTGTTTTTTCTTTGGACGGTCAAAACCGCAGCTCGGACATGTCGGAACAGTCCCTGGAAATCGCCCGTCAAGTCCTGAATCACAAAACCGCATCGGGAAACCATTTCTATAAGGTAATCCCCCGGGCAAATGAAAATCTTGTTCTGCAATACAGCCTGACGCCTCAATTCCGTTCCGTATTTTTAAGAGAACACTTTATCAATCCACAAAATCTGCTGACAATCATAGTCATCCTTGGCGGTATGACGATCATCATCCTCTCCTCTGTTCGCTTCGGGAAAAAGATCAGGAGGAAAATGCAGCCTCTTATAGAGGCAATCGAAAAAATCAAAGAACAGGACCTCGATTACGGCGCGTCTTATTCCGGAATCAGGGAGTTTGATGATTGTCTGTCCTCCATAGACGATATGAGAACAGCCTTGAAAGCTTCTCTGGAACAGCAATGGAAGACCGAACAGGATAAAAATCAGCAAATGTCCGCCCTGTCACATGACATCAAAACGCCGCTCACCGTTGTGAGGGGAAATGCCGAGCTGCTGTCTGAAACGGAATTGACAAAAGAACAGAGAACCATGATCGATTCGATCGTAAGCAGCACTGCCCGCATCCAAAATTATGTGCAGAAACTAATCGATATCACAAAATCGGCAGATGGCGATTGGGGAACACCCGAAGAAGTGCGCACAAATGACCTTCTTTTTGAAATTCAAAAACAGGCGTCAGAATTGGCGGAAGTATACCGCCTTAAGATTAGCTGGAACGAACAGTGGCACAGCCAAACGGTAACGTTGATGTATGAACAGGTGATCAGGGCCGTTATCAATATCATTCAAAACGCTAGCGAGCATACGAAAGACGGCGGCAGCATAACCGTTCATGTAGAAGAAACAAACAAAACATTATCCTTTACCGTGGAGGATGACGGCACAGGATTTACAAAGGAAGCTCTGATGCACGGAACCGAACCGTTTTTTATGGATGATGCGGGCAGAACCGGCGAAGCACATTATGGAATCGGCTTATATTTTGCCAAAACAATCGCCGAAAAGCATGGCGGCAGAATCGTTCTTACCAATTCGGAAACAACCGGCGGCGCAAAGGTAGTGATCTGCTTTCACGCAGCTATACCTTAATGCCAAAGCGTTCTTTGCCCAGTTGAAAAATAAGGTCACCTGACTTATTTTTCAACTTATATTCATGCGTTTGATCACATCCTCCAACACCTCAAAATAATCCTCAAAGGTCTTACGGCAGCAATCGGGATCCGCAATGACGATGCCCGGGCTGCGCAGGCCTGTCAGGGAAAAGCCCATTGCCATGCGGTGGTCGTCGTAGGTCTCCACTGTGGTCGGCGCCGGTTTGCCCGGATAAATCGTGATGCTCTCCTTCCGTTCCTCACACTTGATGCCCATCTTTGTGAGTTCCGTGGCAATCGCTGCGATGCGGTCGCTCTCCTGAAAGCGAATGTGTCCGATGCCTGTGATGGTGGTCGGACCGTCCGCAAAAGGCGCGATCGCCGCCAGCGTGATCGCCTGATCGGAACAGGCGGACAGATCGGCTGTGATGCCGTGAAAGATGCCGTCTGTCGGCGGCTCTAAAAGGATGCCCTTTTCGGTGTCAGTCGCCTTACAGCCCATTTCTTCCAACAGTCTGATAAATGCCACATCTCCCTGCAGGGAATCAAAGTGCACGTGGCTGACCCTCACTGAACGATGTAACAGGGGGCACATGGCATAGAAATAGCAGGCTGCCGACACGTCCGGCTCGATCCGGTAAGTGAGTGCCTGATAGCGCTGTCCTGCCCCCGTCACAAAGGCGCTGTCAGACAGTCTCTCCACGCAGACGCCAAACTGCTCCATCATCTTTAAAGTGATTTCGATATACGCCATGCCGTGCGTTCCTTCGATATGGGTCGTAAAGTCTTTTTCGCACAGGCAGGAAACAATGAGCAGCGCACTTAAGAACTGACTACTACGGTCAATATTGACAGAAATCTCCTCCCCTCCAAAGCCATGCCCTTGCAGGGTAAAGGGGAAATGCCCCTCTGCCGCTTCCGCGTCGTAGCGGATCTCACAGCCAAGCTCCTCCAAAGAATGCAGAAGGGGAGCCATGGGCCTCCTGCGCATCTGCTCGGAAGCGTCCATATGATAGACGCCGCCTGACAGTCCCAAGAACGCAGTCAGAAAGCGGGCCGCGGTCCCGGCGCTGCCCACATAGATATCCGCCTTGCTGCGGGGAACCGCACCTCCAAGCCCCCGCACGCGCACCACGCGCGCCGCCTCATCCACCTCCGTCTCAAAGCCAAGATCCTGCACGCATTTGAGAAAGTGTCTGGAATCATCGGAAAACAATACGCCCCGCAGGGTGGATGTGCCTTCCGCCAGGGTAGCCAAAAGGAGCGCGCGGTTCGTGATGCTCTTGGAGCCGGGAACGCTTACTTCCAAAGGCTTGGAAGCATCCTTTGTCTGTATGGAATCGTAAATGCAGGGAACGGGATAAGTTGATCCCTCTGCCGCTTTATTCATTGTATACCTCCAAAACTCTACTCCAATAGTAAAGTTTTATCCTTCATCTCAGTCCTTTGTACCTTTAACTTCTATCGTGCCTACCACAGCCTTCCTAATCATACCATAAAAGCTGCAAAAAGGTTACAAAAAAATGCCAAACTTCAGCTTCCATTTGAACTGCGTTTTCGGGTATGCTATGATTAGGATACTGTAAAATCACACTGGTACGGAGGTAATGATGACCACAAAAAAGAATCTCAGAAAAATATATGCCGTCCTGTGCGCCGCCCTGCTGCTTATAAGCGTTGCGACAGGCTGCGCGGGTACCCCCAATAACAGCAAAGGAACGGAAAACGCTGCCTCCTCTCCTGCCGCTGACAGCACTCCGGCAAAAGACACACAGGGAGAACAGGAAAATACTGCCACTGCCGCATTTCCCGCCTTCACGGCGACGGATTTAGACGGCAACACCGTCACGGAAAGTATTTTTGCCGAAAAAGACCTGACAGTGCTCAATATCTGGGGCACCTTCTGCGGTCCCTGTATCGGGGAAATGCCGGAGCTTGGCGAGTGGGCAAAGGAAATGCCCGACAATGTACAGATTCTCGGACTGATCATCGACATCAACGGGGAAGAAGACACCGAGCACCACGACCTTGCGGTTGACATAACTCAAGAAGCCGGTGTGGAATTTCCCAATCTGATTGCCAGCGCGGACTTTGCCCCCATTTTAAAGGATGTGATTGGCGTCCCCACCACCCTGTTTATCGACAAGGAGGGGAATCTTGTGGGCGACCCTGTCATCGGCGCAGATGTGAACGGCTATAAAAAATTTGTAGAAAATTACCTGAGTGAACAATAACAAAAAGATAAGATTACAAATTAGAAACCTGCTCCAAAAATGCAAAAGGCCGGTTGATAGAATCAGAAAAACAATTATGAAACTTACAAAAAGCAGCGCAAAAATAGAGAAAAATATGAAGTCAAAGATCAGAATAGCGGGACTATTCACCGCCTGCGCCTTTATTATTTACGGTTTCACGCGGGGCGAAGCGCTCGTTGTTCTAAACAAGGCTGTCAATATCTGTCTGGAATGTATCGGGCTTGGATAACAGGAATGGATAAAAACATGAAACTGCCTTTTGCCATCAAACGAAAACTTCTCCAAATCATCGCCTTCGGCTGTTCCAATTCGCATCTTCTGAATTTCAAAGGCGGAAAACTCTATACCGGAAAGTGGAAGCAGTTCTGCAATCCCGGCTTAAACTGCTACTCCTGCCCGGCGGCAGGCTTTGCCTGTCCCATCGGCGCTCTGCAGGCAGTGAACGGTTCCCGACAGTTTTCTTTCAGTTTCTATGTGACGGGGCTGCTCCTCGCCTTCGGCGTGCTGCTTGGCCGGGCGGTCTGCGGCTGGCTATGCCCTTTTGGTCTGTTACAGGAACTGATTCATAAGATTCCTTCTCCGAAGCGGAAGCTTAAAAAGGGATTTCTGTATCTCAAATATGTTGTCCTTGTGGTCTTTGTTCTGATCCTTCCCGTCGCTGTCACCGACTATATGGGGATGGGAAAGCCAGCGTTTTGCCAGTACATCTGCCCGGCAGGGACATTGGAGGGAGGACTCTCTCTCCTTTTAGCACACGAGAGTCTCCGAAAAGCAGTCGGCGGCTTATTCAGCCTGAAAATGACAATTCTGGTTTTAACGCTTTTAGGCTGCGTATTCTTCTACCGCTTTTTCTGTCGCACGCTCTGTCCCTTAGGGGCGATTTACGGTCTATTCAATAAAGTCAGCATCTTTCATCTGGAAGTGGACAGTCACAAATGCGTCGGCTGCGGGAACTGTAAAAAGACATGCGGGATGGAAGTCGATCCCGTAAAAACGCCGGATTCGGCGGAGTGCATTCGCTGCGGCGCCTGCGCAGATACCTGTCCGACAGGCGCCATTCATCTTGGATTTTCCGCAAAATGTAGCAAAACTCTACCCTTATAGGATAGTTTTTGTTGCAAAACAGAAATCAAAATTTCAGGTCATCATTCTGACATTTTTTACTTGTTTCTGATTTTCACGGCAATGCTCCTTTTCGTATAATGAAAACACACAGATACCCATAGGTACGAATCAAAATAAGGAGGGCACAGCCTTGAAACCAATCACTTTTACCGACGAACACGGGAGCTTTCAGTTAAAACAGCCGGAAAACACGAATTACTTATATTTTCCGCTGGCTTCGGAAACAGGCTTAAAGAGCAGCGTCACCCCGCTGTTTGGCGGCGATGCGAAGCTGGATCAGGAGACCTTTCTCTTAGAGCCTGTCAGTTCGGAAAATCTACACAATAATAGAGCTGTCCGCAATTTCTGGTGCCATGTGGAAGGCCGCGGCATCTTTTCCGCCATGGGCGCTTCCGCCGGACAGGAAGCCGCAAGATTTACCCCCGATCAGGATGAAACGGAACTTACGGCCGGTTTTCAGTGGCAAACGGTAAGGCGTTCCTCCAAAACATTTCAGTTGGAATCCGCCGTTACCGCCTTTATCCCGACAGACTGCAACGTGGAGATCCTGCATATCACCATAAAGAACCCGGCAAAACAGCCGCAGAAGCTTACTCCCTTCGGCGCGCTCCCCATCTACGGCAGGAGCGCGGACAATATCAGGGATCACCGCAACGTGACTTCCATGCTCCACCGCATCGAGACCACCGCGGACGGCGTGCTGGTCTGCCCCACCATGTCCTTTGACGAAAAGGGGCACCGCCCCAACCATAAGGTCTACTATGCCCTTGGCTGCAAAGGCGACGGCTCAAAGCCTGCAAGCTTCTACCCTACGGTGGAGAGCTTTATCGGCGAGGGCGGTTTCTACACGCAGCCGCAGGCTGTTTACGACCTGCTCCCCGGTGTTCCCGCAGGCACAAAAGCCGCAGGTCGGGAAGCGATGGGCGCCTTCCGCTTTGAAGACATTACCTTACAGCCAAATGAGAGCGCGGAATATATCCTGCTTCTCGGCGTGGAGGACACACGCGAGGGCATTGACGCGATTCTGCAAAAATATAACACCTCCGCAAAGGTGGAGGAGGCGCTCAATCAGACAAAAGCGTATTGGCAAAAGAGTGTGAACGCCGCCTTCCATACAGGAGACGCGGATTTTGACAAACTGATGAAATGGGTCTGCTTCCAGCCCTTTTTGCGCCGACTTTTCGGCTGCTCCTTCCTGCCTCACCACGACTACGGCAGAGGCGGCAGAGGTTGGCGCGATCTCTGGCAGGACTGCCTCTCCCTGCTCCTGTTGGAACCCGGAGACGTCGGGCGCATGATCGCCTTAAACTACGGCGGCGTCCGCATCGACGGCACCAATGCCACCATCATCGGCGCAGGCGACGGTAATTTTATCGCCGACAGAAACGGCATTGCCAGAGTCTGGATGGATCACGCGCTCTGGCCGCAGATGACCACCAAACTCTACATTGACCAGACAGGAGATGTGGAGATCCTCAATCGTGAAGCGCCTTATTTCAAGGATGCGCAGATCCTGCGGGGAACCGGTACGGACACGGAGTGGAGTCCCGATCAGGGCAGTAACCAGCGGACTCTGGCGGGCGCGGTCTACGCCGGCACCATTTTGGAGCATCTTTTGATCCAGCAGCTTACCTCCTTTTACGAGGTGGGCGACCACAATGTCTACCGACTGCGCGGTGCAGACTGGAACGACGCGCTGGACATGGCGGCGGAGCACGGCGAGAGCGTCGCCTTCACCTGTGCCTACGCCGGAAACCTGCTGGAACTCGCGGCGCTGATACGCCTTCTCGATCAGCAGGGGGAAAGCCGCACGGTGCCGCTGCTGACAGAAATCTCCATTCTGCTTACGAGCGATTCTTCCGTCTACGACGATGCGGACAAAAAACGGCAGATTCTTCTATCTTATGTAAACCAATGCAGGCATACGGTAGTTGGCACGCGCAGTGATTTTTCTCTCGCTTCTCTCGCCGTCAACCTGACCGAAAAGGCAAACTGGCTGATGAGCCACCTGCGGTCACAGGAATGGGTCGATGTGTCCGCCGACGAGGGTTGGTACAACAGTTACTACGACAATCACGGAAAATCCGTGGACGGTATCTTTGACGGCAAGGTGCGCATGATGCTCACGGGTCAGGTCTTTTCCATCATGAGCGGTGTGGCGGATGCCAAGCAGATTGAAAAGATCACCAGAAGCGCCGACCACTATCTCTATCAGAAAGAAACCGGCGGTTACCGCTTAAACACCGACTTTGAAGAATTGAAATTCGATATGGGACGGATGTTCGGCTTTGCCTACGGCGAAAAGGAAAACGGCGCGGTGTTCTCCCATATGACGGTCATGTACGCTAACGCCCTCTACCGCAGGGGGTTCGTGAAGGAAGGCTGGAAGGCGTTAAAAACCCTTGCCGACACTGCCCTCGATTTCAACACCAGCCGCATCTATCCGGGCATCCCCGAGTATTTCCGAGCGGACGGCAGAGGTATGTACCATTATCTGACCGGCGCGGCAAGCTGGTATATGCTGACGCTGATCACGGAAGTTTTCGGTGTGCGCGGTGAGGCGGGCGATCTGCTTCTTGCTCCGAAGCTCTTGGGCGAACAGTTTGACGATACCGGCTGCACATCCGTCTCCCTTCCGTTTGCAGGCAAAGAATTTACCGTCATTTACCGCAATCGTGAGCGAAAGGATTTCGGTTCCTACCGCATCGGATCAGCGGTCTGTGATCAGGAGGCACTTTCCGTAAACGACGACACCTCCCTCCTCCTGCCGCGAAAGACCATTGAAAAACTGGCAGACGGAACGCACGAGATCATTGTCGAACTGGTATAGTGCTCCTGTATGTTGTTTACACTGCCATGATTTTCCTGCTATAATAAAGACAATTGCATGGGATCACTTGGGCGGATGCGCCCGGAAAGGAATTTACTATGAAATACGGATATTTTGACGACGCGAACAGAGAATATGTGATCGACCGCCCGGACACCCCGGCACCTTGGGTAAACTACTTAGGCTCCCCGGCCTACGGCGCGATCATCTCCAACAACGCAGGCGGTTACAGCTTTGAAAAATCAGGCGCAAACGGTCGTATCCTGCGCTATGTATTCAATAATTTTGACCAGCCTGGTCGATATCTCTATCTGCGGGATAACGACTCCAAGGACTACTGGTCCGCTTCCTGGCAGCCCGTAGGCAAGGATCTTTCTGCTTATAAAAGTGAATGCAGACACGGCATGGGCTACACGAAAATGACTGCCGACTATGACGGGATTCATTCCGAAGCGCTGTATTATGTGCCTTTAAACTGCACCTACGAGGTCTGGAACCTGACGGTCGAGAACCGCTCTGACCGCCCCCGCGAGCTCACATTGACAGGCTATGCCGAGTTTACGAATCACAGCAACTACGAACAGGATCAGATCAATCTCCAATACTCCCTGTTCATCTCCCGCACCCTCTTTGCCGGAAGCAGGGTGACGCAGCAGATCCATGGGAATCTGGACGCCAACCCGCTCGGTGAACCGGTTGACGAGAAAAACCCTGTGGAGCGGTTTTTGGGACTGGCGGGAGCGCCTGTTTCCTCCTACTGCGGGGATAAGAGCGCTTTCTTAGGCAGTTATCACGGCTATGGCGATCCGCAGGGTGTTGTATCCGGCAATCTGGGAAATACCACGAATTACAATGAAAATTCCTGCGGTGCACTCTCCTGTATCCTGAAACTGGCGCCCGGCGAGAAAAAGACCGTCTCCTATCTGTTAGGCGCAAAGTATGCCGCAGAAGCAGATGCCATCATTGCCTCTTACCGGGACCCTGCGCAGCGTGCCGCGAAAGAGATTCAGGAAATTAAAAATGACTGGTACGAGAAGTTTGACCATCTGCAGGTAAAGACGCCCAGCCCTGTCTTTGACACCATGATCAACACCTGGAACGCCTACAAC
>DETS01000080.1:14176-14627 GCA_002361735.1 Lachnospiraceae bacterium UBA3282
GGGCGGCTTCCTTTATCTACTGCGGTCTTAGAAACGGCTACGGTTATCGCGACACCGTGCAGGACATTCAGGGCGTCATCCATCTGGCTCCGGAAATGGCAAAAGAAAAGATTCGCTTTATGCTCTCCGCCCAGGTGCATCACGGCGGCGGGCTGCCGCTTGTAAAGTTTACCCACAATGCAGGGCATGAGGACACTCCCGAGGATGCTTCCTACAGAGAGTCCACAGGGCATCCCGCTTATCGCGCTGACGACGCCCTCTGGCTGTTCCCCACGGTCTACAAATATGTGGCTGAGACCGGAGATGTTGCCTTCCTCGACGAGGTCATCCCCTTTGCCAATAAGGACGAAGGCAGCGTCTACGAGCACTTAAAGCGCGCCATCAATTTCTCTTTAGAAAGGCTTGGCCCCCACGGTACGCCCGCCGGTCTTCACGCCGACTGGAACGACTG
>DETS01000092.1 GCA_002361735.1 Lachnospiraceae bacterium UBA3282
CTACAATAAACTTACGCTATCGGGAGATCTGGCAAACTTTACAAAGGGAAACGGTGGGGCTATAATAAAGCAAAAAAGATAGAGAGGGTAATGTAATGAAAGTGCTTATGATCAACGGCAGTCCCCGCGCAGACGGCAACACATCCATCGCCTTAAAAGAGATGGGGCAGGTCTTTGCGGCGCAGGGCGTTGAGACGGAAACCATTCAAATCGGCAACCAGGCCATTCGCGGCTGTATCGCCTGCGGTACCTGCGCCCAGAAAGGAAAGTGCGTCTTTGACGATATGGTGAACGAGACGGCGCCGAAGTTTGAGGCCTGCGACGGGCTGGTGATTGCGTCCCCGGTTTATTATGCGTCCGCAAACGGCACGCTGATCTCCTTTTTAGACAGACTGTTTTACAGTGCGCATTTTGACAAGACTATGAAAGTAGGCGCAAGCGTGGTGGTGGCAAGGCGCGGCGGACTTTCTGCAACCTTTGACGAAATGAATAAATATTTTACGATCAGCGGTATGCCGATCGCTTCCAGCCATTACTGGAACAGCGTCCATGGGAATGCAAAGGGCGAGGCAGTGCAGGATGAGGAAGGCATGCAGACCATGCGCATGTTGGCGGCGAACATGACGTTTTTGATGAAAAGCATTGCCCTTGGCAAGGAAAAGTACGGTCTGCCTGAGTTGGAGGCGAAACAGTGGACGAATTTCGTCAGGTGATTTCGGAAGATATCGGGAGAATCGCTTGACGAGCTGTGATCCGTGAAGGGAGCAGGCTTATGGGAAATGTGATCATCATAGGCATTGTGGCAGTTCTGGCGGTGGCGGCTGTGCGCGCTATCGTCAAGGCGAAAAAGCAGGGTGCGGGTTGTATCGGCTGTCCCACTTCAGACGTATGTCACGGTGACTGTGGAAACGAGAAGAACAAACCAATATAAAGCTGTGTCGGTAAAAAAGAAGCAGTGGGAATCATCCGCTGCTTCTTTTTTTGTTGGTATTTTTCTATGCGAATGTTTTAGTCGGCATGGAAGGCATTTACTTTACCTGACAGGACTGCGGTTTGTAATGATTTAGTTTCCTGCCCGTGATCAGGCACATCAGGGTTCCGAATATACCCAGAATCAGCATCATCAGCGCGGCGCCGGAGCCCTTTCCCGTGCCGAAAAGCATTTGCAGAATCGGCAGACTGCCATAATGCGCCATAAAGGGTTCGCAAACCTGATCCACCATAAAACCGCCTAAAAACAGACCAATCGGTATGGTAAAAAACTGCAGCGTATTGCGGCAGGCATACACGCGTCCCTGAAGCTCCACGGGAATGGTGGTGCGCAGGATCACATCCAGATTGGCGCTCATGATGGGCACAACGCTCCAACCGATGAGCTGTCCGATACACCAAAGAAGCGGACTTCTGGAAAATGCCAGTAAAAAATTCTCACTGCCCAGAGAAAACAGCATCGTCAGGTAAATGACACGCACGCGGTTTTTCGGCGTCGGCAGAAACGGAACCAACAGGCTTCCTGCGACCGTGGCAATCCCTGCGCAGGAAGTGACGATGCCGAGCATGGATATGCCTCCTCTGGGATTGGGGATGACATAGCCGGGCAGGGTTGCGTCAAAAGCAGATGCCGTCAGGTTGACGCCCGCCATAAACAGGATCAGCGCCAGAATCAATGGATTTTCCTTAAGGAACGCAAGACCTTCCTTCGCGAGTTTTAACAGGTGCTCCTCTTTTTTGCCTTCGATTTTCGGTATTTGAATAAAGCACAAAAGCGCTGTGAATGCGATGGTAAAACTGATAAGATCGACCGTGATCACCAGATTGAGCCCCGCAAAGGAATACAGGGCGGTGGCGATCAGAGGGTTCAGGATGGAGATGAGTGAACCTGACAGGGAGCGCAGACCGCTTGTCTTCTGGTAATGTTTTTCGGGAACAATCAGCGTCATCGCCACTTCGGAGGCAGGCTGCTGCACGGTGTTCATCAGCCCCGATAACATGTTCAGGGCATAGAGATGCCAGACAGCCAGACAATTCGTCCGAAAGAGGACGAATACGATTACGGTACACATTGCCGCAAACAGATCGCAGACGAGCATCGTCTTTTTTTTGTCAAACCGATCCGTCAGAGCACCCGCAAAAATGCTCATAATGACATAGGGTGCATAAGTGCAGATTGCGAGCGCCGCCGTACCCAGAGATGACTCCGTTTTTTCATATAGCCATAAAGTCAAGGCGAATCCGGTAATGCTGCTGCCAAGCTGAGAGAGGCTCTGCGTGCTCCAAAGCAGAAAAAAGTCCTTCAGTTCCACAATATCATGTTTTTT
Organism: Lachnospiraceae bacterium UBA3282; assembly: GCA_002361735.1. Taxonomy (GTDB): domain Bacteria; phylum Bacillota; class Clostridia; order Lachnospirales; family Lachnospiraceae; genus UBA3282. The sequence continues at coordinate 2,319 of DETS01000092.1, forward strand.
TAATTTTCCCATTTTACTTTGCTCCTTTTCGCTTTACATCTTTGTATGAAAACAGAAGCAAAGTCTGAGGATATCAGCCGGGGCTGTTCCTCCATGCAGTCTCCTCAGACTCTGCATGGAGTCAATGCAATGCAAAGTATCATGGGTGTTTCCTTTCCCGTCGCAGCGGACTTTCCGGTATGTAGCATACAAAACGGTTATCACTGCAAAACGCTATCATTACACGTATTATAATAGATAGGCGGGCAGAGTGCAAGCCGCTTGAAAAGACAGGGAAAATATACTAATATATAGAAGATAGGATTTGCGTTCACGATGAGATGCAGACGAGGAGTGAAACATGAGAAAGAGCATGAAAAACAGAATCGTTTCGATTATTTTAATAGGGTTACTGACAGGCGGGCTTTTGGCCTGCGGTACTGAGGAAGCTTCTGTTGCGGACGGTTCCCGAAACGAGACGCCAAATGAAGCGCTTGCGGGAGAAATCACTTTTTGGCACAGCTTTACGCAGGGGTCGCGCATGGAAGCCGTGGAGCGTGCCGTGACACAGTTTGAGGCAAAATATCCGAATGTGCAGGTGCATGTGGAAACCATGACATGGTCGGATTTTAAGAGCAGGTGGAAGGCAGGCGTTGCGACGGGTGACCTTCCCGATATCAGTACAGCCTGCAATATGTATGATGTGGAGGAGATGGTTCACGCCGGAATCTTACAGCTGACAGACGAGGTGATTGACGGGATCGGCAGGGAATTGTTTTCCGATAATGTGTTAAGCGAGCTTACACAAAACGGCGGTGTCTATGGGATTCCATACTATTCTCACGCTTATGTCATGTGGTTTCGCAAAGATCTGCTTTCGCAGGCGGGACTTTCCGTGCCGGAGACCTGGGAGGAGCTGTATGAGGCAGCGAAGACTCTGACAGATCGGGAAAACGGGATTTACGGATGTCCTGTTTCCATGGGAACGAAGGATTTTGTGTCAACGATCAATCTGCATATGTATGTACGCTCCGGCGGCGGCTTACTTGCTAAATGTGAAGATCGATGACGAGAAAGCTCTCTTTCGGGAATTGAAGGAACTGTCCAAAGTCGGGCAGCATGATGACAACGTGATTGTGGTCTTTGACACGGAGGGTAACTACTACACGGATACGCAAAAGAAAGGGAAATGGAAGGACACGCAGCTCTTAGAGCAGGGAGCAGCCTTATCCAATCGGAGATACGGGGATCGTGCTGACCCATATCGCCATAGCGGTCAACATGGAAAATGTGCAGGAGATGATCAATGTTTCCGGTTTTGGGGAAAGCTGTATGACTTATATCGTCACGCCGGAAAATAAACGCGCCTATCAGTATACCTTCGGGAAACACTTTATCGAGACGGCGGATATCATGGAAACCTTATCCCGCTGTAAATTTTTGCGGGGCGGAAAGGTGACGGATCTGCAGCGCGCGGTACGGGAATCCGCCACGGCGGGTATGGAATTTGATTATACGGATGGAACGCAGTATTTTGTGAGTACGGCGGGATTGACAGGATATTCTCTGCTGCTTTTTGTGCCGACGGAGGTACTTAGCAGCAATGTGCGCAGTTATTTGGGCATTACCCTGATTTATTTTGCGGTGGTGGCGGTAGTGGTGATCGGTCTGTTTGGCTTTGCATTCTCCTCAGCCGCACGGGAGAGGGCGGACAGAAAAATTATCGAAAAGCAGCTGGAAACCAACCGTAAACTGGAGGAATATAACGAAAGGCTGCAGGAGGCAAAGGAAGGGGCGGAACACGCGAGCCGTGCGAAGTCTGAATTTCTTTCCAATATGTCTCATGATATCCGTACACCCATGAATGCTATCATCGGTTTTACGGTGATTGCAAATCCCAATATTGATAACAGAGAAAAGCTTCAGGATTGCCTGAACAAGATTGCGGCTTCCAGCAATCATCTGCTGTCGCTGATCAACGATATCCTTGATATGTCAAAGATCGAGAGCGGCAAGATCCAGCTGCAGGAACAGGAATGCAACCTTTCTGTGGCGATGCACAATCTGGTCAATATGGTGCAGTCTCAGGTAAGCGCAAAGAATCTTGATTTCTTTGTGGAAACGAGCGATGTGGAGCATGAAGATGTGATCATCGATTCTCTCAGACTCAATCAGGTATTGATCAATATCGTGGGAAATTCCGTGAAATATACGGAGAGCGGAAGCGTGACGCTGCAGATCAGGGAATTGCCTTCGGATGATCCGGAAGTAGGAAATTTCAGGATATCGGTCAAAGATACGGGCATCGGTATGAGCAGCGATTATCTGCCCTATGTTTTCGATGTGTTCAGCCGGGAGCGAAATTCTACGGTCAGTAAGATTCAAGGGACAGGGCTTGGTCTTGCCATTACCAAAAATATCGTGGAACTGATGGGCGGCACGATTACGGTGGAGAGTGAATTAGGGAAGGGCTCCGAGTTTATTATTCAACTGCCTGTAAAGCTTGCGCAGCAGAATGTGGATGCGCCTCAGGTGGAGCAACTGTTAGGAAAGCGTGCGCTGGTGGTGGACGATGATTTTGAAATCTGTAACAGTGTTTCCAAAATGCTGACCAAGATCGGCATGGAGCCGGAGTGGACGATATCCGGCAAGGAGGCGGTCTTAAAGGCGGAGTCTGCGGTGGAAGCGGACAGACAGTATGATGTTTATATCATTGACTGGCAGATTCCCGATCTCAACGGAATCAATGTAGCGAAACGGATTCGCAAGATCCACGGCAGTGAGGCGCTCATTTATATCCTGACATCTTATGATTATTCTGAAATGGAGGAGGAAGCAAGAGAGGCGGGTATTACGGGTTTCGTGCAAAAACCGCTATTCTTTTCCTCCTTGCGGAATCTATTGTTAAAGAGTGTCGGGGAGGCGCGGGAGTCGGAAGAAGAAATAGGTGTGTATTCGTTTGAAGGGATACATCTTTTGATGGCGGAGGACGTGGAGTTAAATGCTGAGATCGCCGTTGAGATTTTGGGAGAAAGCGGCGTGCAGGTGGATGTACAGATGCCGGTTATGAACGGTTACGAGGCGACAAAGGAGATTCGGGCATTGAAGGATCCGGCGCTTGCCGACATTCCCATCATTGCCATGACAGCCAACGCCTTTGAGGAGGATAAGGCGGAAGCGCTGGGAGCGGGGATGAACGCGCATATCGCGAAACCGGTCGAGGTGTCTGTCCTAATGGAGACATTGGCACGGTTTTTGTAAATTGGAAAGGAAAGTAACTATGGAGTATATTAAGATTTTAGAAAACGGCATTCACATTGTATTTGGTATCACCGAAAAAAAGCAGTTAAAGCTGTTACATTTTTCCGCAGTTCCCTTCTGCGAGGACGATCTTTGCAGATTCGGTAAGGAATGCAAGGAGGAGGATCTGGGACGGAAAGAGCAGTTTTTAGAGGAAGCCTTTCAGCTCGTACAGGTCAGTTTTTCGGGATATGACCGCCCTTATGAGAAGCATGGGAACAAGCATATTGTGACGGCGCCCGGCTATCTGCTCACTTATGAAGGGATGCGGGATGAGGAGAACGAGACGGGCCGCAGGCTTACCATCACCCAGAGGGATGCGCAGACGACGCATGCCCGCGTGGAGACGGTAATGCAGTTTTATCGGGGCACGTCCCTTGTCCGTATGTGGAATACCGTTACCAATGAAGGCAGCGATGTGCAGTGTCTGGAATATCTCTCGTCCTTTTGCTATACGGGAATCGAAAAGGAAGGCGCGATGTCTTCTGACGAGAAAATGCGTGTGCGGATTCCTTATAACGGCTGGCAGAAAGAAATGAGCGTGAAGGAATACCGTTTTGGGGATGTGGGGCTTGCCCAGACACAGCCCGGCGTTTATCAGCGTACTTCTCAGGTTTTAGAAATCACGAACACGGGAAACTGGTCTTCCAAAAAGTATCTTCCGTTGGGCTATGTGGAGAATACGCAGGCGCACACGGCGCTCTTTTGGCAGATTGAGCACAATGGTTCCTGGCATTATGAGATCGGCGATCAGAACACACATTTTTATGTCTGTGTCAGCGGACCGACCGAGGTGCAGTCCCACTGGTTCAAGAATCTGGCTCCCGGGGAAAGCTTTACCTCCGTACCCGTGGCGGTGGGCGTCTGCGAGGACAGCTTTGAGAAGGCAATGGGAGAGTTGACGAAATACCGCCGCTTGATCCGTAGAAAAAATAAAGATAACGAAAATCTGCCTGTGATCTTTAACGATTACATGAACTGTCTTTTCGGCGATCCCACCACCGAAAAGGAACTGCCGTTGATCGAGGCGGCGGCGGAAAGCGGATGTGAATACTTTGTCATCGATGCGGGCTGGTATGCGCCCGGAAGCTGGTGGGACAGCGTGGGCGAATGGCAGGAGAGCAGGGAGCGCTTCCCGAACGGCATTAAAGAAGTGACGGACCGTATCAGGGAAAGGGGTATGATCCCCGGTGTCTGGCTGGAACTCGAGGTCATGGGCATCAATTGTGAAAAAGCGAAGAAAGCGCCCGATGACTGGTTTTTTGTGCGCCACGGGAAACGGGTGTTTGACAGGAGCAGATACCAGCTTGATTTCCGCAATCCGGCGGTGATCGATCATGTAAACGAGGTGATCGACCGCGTGGTGAACCAGTACGGTGTGGGATATATTAAGATGGATTATAATATTGAACCGGGGATCGGTACGGAACTTGGCGCAGAAAGTGTGGGACAGGGGATGCTCGAACATGAAAAGGCTTATCTTGCCTGGCTGGACAGCGTGTTTGCGAAGTACCCCGATCTGGTGATTGAAAACTGTTCCAGCGGCGGCCTGCGCATTGACTATGCACTGCTTTCCAGATACAGCATTCAGTCCACCTCCGATCAGGAAGATTACCGCAATTACGCGACCATCGCGGCGAATGCCCCCACGGGCGTCACCCCGGAGCAGGGTGCGATTTGGTCCTATCCTATGCGGCAGGGAGATAAAGAGGAAGTCGTTTATAATATGATCAACGCTATGTTGGCACGCATCCATCAGTCGGGCCATCTGGCGGAACTTTCTGCAGAGCGTGTTGCTTTGGTAAAAGAAGGAATCGCCTGTTATAAACAGATACGCAGTGATATTAAAAAAGCGCTTCCGTTCTGGCCTCTTGATCTGACGGATAACGAGGATCTCTGGGCATGCGGCGGTTTGCAGCTTGCGGATAAGGCTTATCTGGCGGTGTGGAAACGGCAGATGGAAGGCAAAAATAATGACAGACGTGTCAGGATGGGGACGATCTGTACAGATACCGAGCTGACGATCCCGCTGGGAAGGCTTTCCTTTGCGGAGGAAGGAATCAAGGTTTCCTGCCTCTATCCGCAAAAGGAGGAGACGGTTTTTCGGCTGGAAGGAGATGCGCTGACAGTCACGTTTGAGAAGCCTGTGATGGCGAGACTGTTTGTGATGGAAAAAGGGAATGCGCCATGTTAGTACACACGATAGCGCCTGTCTATGATGAATATTCCCGGATTTTGATTCTGGGGAGTTTTCCCTCCGTGAAATCGCGGGAGCAGCAGTTTTTCTACGGTCATAAGCAGAATCGCTTTTGGAAGGTAATGGCGCAGGTGCTTGACTGTGAGGTGCCGGAGAGCATTGCGCAGAAAAAAGAAATGCTGCTTTCCCATCACATAGCGGTGTGGGATGTGATTGCAAGCTGTGAGATCACGGGGTCTTCGGATGCCAGCATCCGTGATGTGACGCCGAACGATTTGTCAAAGATTCTGGAGTCTGCGGATATCCGCGCGATTTATACCAACGGCGGGAAAGCGTATCAGCTTTATCAAAAATACCTCCTGCCGGCAACCGGGAGAGAGGCGTACCTGTTGCCGTCCACCAGCCCTGCAAATGCGGGGTATTCGCTGGAACGGCTGGTGGAAGCGTGGCGGGTGATCCAAAAAGCGGAAGAAGGATAATCTCTATTTGGCTTCTGTTTGACAATGCTGCGGGCAGGTGATCTCCATCACCTGCTCGATCATTTCGTGCAGCAGGCGGCTTTCCTGTGTGTCTGCGGCGCGGTAATAGACCTCTTTTCCCTCGCGGCGGCTGACGATCAGACCGCTGTTTTTTAACGGCCGCAGATGGTGGGAGACGGCGGGGCTTGACATATTCATCATGGCGGAAATGTTGAGGACGCATTCCTCGCAGTGGCATAAAAGCCAGAAGATGCGAATTCTGGTAGTGTCACCGAGCTGTTTGAATACTTCCGCCACCGTCTGAAAGTAGTCGATTTGATCGAGCTGTTCCTGAAGCAGCGCAGTCTCCGGACCTTCCCCGTGGTGGTGCGGTAATTTCATTTCTTCCATTGCGTGGTTCCTTTCTTATTTTGAAAAAGAAGTATTGACCTGTTCCCTTTTTTGTATTATACTACAGTCATAACAATTAAACAACTACTTAATCGTTAAATCAAAATAACAAGGAGGATATGGATATGAAGAAGACTTACAAGATTGAAGTAGACTGCGCTAACTGTGCGAACCTGATGGAGGAAGCAGCTCGTAAGACCGCGGGAGTGGAGAGCGCAACGGTCAATTTTATGACACAGAAGATGATCGTGGAGTTTGCGGAAGGGCAGGAACCCGGTGAAGTAATGGATGCCGTTCTGAAGGCGTGCAAGAAGGTGGAGCCGGATTGTGAGATTTTCCTGTAAACAGTGTTTCAGATGAGAAGACACCCTTACAATGCGCTTCAGCCATTTAAGGGTGTCTGTTTTATCATATGAATAGTTCTTTGGGAAAGGAGATTTATCATGCAGGAAGTTGTGATAGGCATACTGCTGGCGGCGGTGATCATCATGGCTGCCATGGTTTTAGATGTGATCGGCAGGAGAAAGAAAGGCTTGACGAAAAAACAGAGCGTCATGATGCGCCGCATTTTGGTTGCCGCTTTGATTTTGTTTGTGCTGCAATTTATTTCAGCAGAGAGGTTTGCGCTGCTTGACGATTATTTATTCCCGTCTGCGGGAAGATGGCTGCGCTTAGCCTGCTATCTGGCGGATTATCTGATCATTGGCTATGATATTTTGAAAAAAGCGGGGAAGGGTATCAAAAACCGCCGCGTATTTGACGAAAGCTTTTTGATGACGGTTGCTACCGTCGGCGCTATGGCGCTTGCCATCTATGAAAACGGCGAGTATCTGGAAGCAATCGCCGTGATGCTGTTTTACCAGATCGGGGAGTGGTTTCAGGGCTATGCCGTGGGCAAGAGCCGCCGCAATATCAGCGAACTGATGGATATCCGCCCCGATTACGCAAATGTGGAAGCAGACGGGAAACTGGAGCAGGTCGATCCTGACGAGGTAGAAATCGGCAGCGTGATCGTTGTCCAACCGGGAGAGAAAGTACCGATTGACGGCATCGTTGTTGAGGGTGTGTCCAGTCTGAATACCAGCGCGCTGACGGGAGAGAGCCTGCCGCGGGAAGTCGGCGTCGGCGATGAGGTGATCAGCGGCTGTATCAGTATGACGAGCGTACTAAAGATACAGACGACAAAAGAGTTCGGAGAATCTACGGTTTCCAAGATTTTGGATCTGGTGGAAAATGCAAGTTCCCGCAAATCGAAATCGGAGGATTTCATTTCCAAGTTTGCCAAAGTCTATACCCCGGCGGTCTGCTATGCGGCGCTGGCGCTGGCATTTCTGCCGCCGCTTGTGAGAATGCTTTTTCTGGGGATGGCTGCGGATTGGGGTGTCTGGATCTATCGGGCATTGACCTTCCTGGTAATCAGCTGTCCCTGCGCGCTGGTGATCAGTATCCCCTTAAGTTTCTTCGCGGGAATCGGCGGCGCGAGCAGGGAGGGCGTGCTGGTTAAAGGTTCCAACTATCTGGAGAGCCTCTCTAAGACAAAGTGTGTTGTCTTTGATAAAACAGGTACCATGACGAAGGGCGTTTTTGAGGTCAATGCGATTCATCATTCCAGCATAGACGATGAAAAACTGATCGAGTATGCGGCGCTGGCGGAGAGTGCATCTTCTCATCCGATCAGCAAGAGTTTGCAGAGGGCGTACGGAAAAGAAATCGACAGAAGCCGGGTATCCAACATTCAGGAGATCAGCGGAAACGGTGTGACAGCGACCGTAGACGGTATGGAAATCGCTGCCGGGAACGATAAACTGATGAAACATTTGAACATTTCCTACCATGACTGCCACCATGTCGGAACCATTATTCATATGGGAATCGATGGTGAATACGCGGGGCACATCGTAATCTCCGATATCATTAAGCCACATGCGAAAGAGGCGATCGCGGCATTAAAGAAGGCAGGCGTGGAAAAAACCATCATGTTGACCGGCGATGCGAAAAAAGTAGCGGATCAGGTGGCGGCTGACCTGGCAATCGACGAAGTTTACAGTGAACTTCTGCCTGCCGATAAAGTGGAGAAAGTGGAGGCGCTCTTGCAGGAGAAATCCGCCAGAGCAAAGCTTGCTTTTGTGGGTGACGGCATCAACGACGCTCCCGTACTTTCAAGGGCTGATATCGGTATCGCCATGGGTGCCATGGGGTCCGACGCGGCAATTGAGGCGGCAGATATCGTGCTTATGGATGACGATCCGCTAAAGATTGCGCAGGCGATCAGGATCTCCAGGAAATGTCTGCGCATCGTCTACCAGAATATCGTGTTTGCATTGGCGGTCAAGTTTGCTTGCCTTGTTTTGGGTGCTGTGGGAATCGCCAATATGTATCTGGCAATTTTTGCGGATGTGGGTGTGATGGTGCTGGCGGTATTAAATGCGATCCGCTGTCTGTTTACGGATGGAGGAAAGCGGACAAAATAGGAAGGGATGTGATGAAAACGCTTGCTGCGAAAGTGGCAGGTGTTTTTAAACTTTTTTGACCTGTGGTTGATGCAGCGTGCGCCGTATGATATCATGGATTTTACTGTATCGGAAAAAATTGGACAAGGAATGTCGGGACGTAGAAAAATATGTATAGTATACTGGGGGTACAGCGGATAGGGAGGAGAGATTGAAAAATCACACTGATGTGCTGATTTTTCAATCGCGAGTTTGCGCCAAAGCCACAAACTCGGAATCGCAGATGAGAAATCGCCTTCGCGAATTTCTCATCGCGCGTCATCGCAGTAAACTGCTCTGACATGGAGGATGTTATGGAATGGACGGAAGCAATCAGTGAGGCGATCAATTATATTGAGGAGCACATCACGGAGGATATCACCATGTATGATGTGGCGGACCATGTGCATGTTTCACCGTTTTACTTTCACAAGGGCTTCGGTATTTTATGCGGCTACACCGTGACGGAGTACATCAGGAACCGCAGGCTGGCGCTTGCCGGGCAGGAGTTACTGATGAGCAATCATACCGTGATGGAACTTGCCATGAAATACGGCTATGAATCGCCTGACAGCTTTACGAAAGCGTTTACCCGTTTCCATGGGCATTCTCCCTCCAATGTGCGGAAAGATCAGGCAATGATCAGAGATTTCGCACCGCTGAAATTGACAATTTCATTGAAAGGCGGGTATACTATGGATTACAGAATTGCGAAGAAAGAAGCGTTTACGGTTTTGGGCGTATCGAGGAAATTCAGCTATCAGGATGCGAAACAGGATATTCCCCTGTTCTGGGAGGAGCATTGCGCTTCGGAGAACGGGAAGCATGTCTGCGGTATGTACGGCATCAATATCGATCCGCAGATGGGGAACGATGATTTTACGTATCTGATTGCGGATGTCTATAATCCGGCGGTCGATATCACGGAGGGACTTCAAGTAATCACCATTCCTGCCTTTACATGGGCGGTGTTCCCCTGTAAAGGGCCGCTTGCGCAGACATTTCAGGCATTAAATATCAAAGTATTTTCGGAATGGCTGCCGGCACAGGCGGATTATGAGTTCGCGGCAGGGTACTGCATTGAAATGTACGACGATCCCAGGCAATATCAAAACGGGACGGCTGATGAGAATTATTATGCGGAGATGTGGATCCCAATCAAGAAGAAAGATGCAAAATAAAGTTCGGAAATAAAGATGCACGAAATACGAATAGAAGCAGTAAAGGTGAAACAGAACATGGAGACATATGCACAGCGTTCGATCAGACATTGCATAGAAATGATTGCCCCCTTTGAACTGCCGGAAAAGCAGGAAGAAGGCGGGCAATTGCCGTTTTATGAATTTATGCTTTCTCTTTATCAGGAAATGTATCAAAGACCTGAGGAATACTTGGTATTTCCGAAGCCTTATGAAGATTATATGGCAAAATTAAAGGAGCAGGAGACACGGGTAAAAAAGGAGAAAGAGCATACAACAAACGCCAGGGAAAGCACGCTGAGAAATACATTCCAGCAGGCGATACAATTTTACGCCCTTTATCTGTACCGTGTCGGTTTGAAAAGTAAGGGGATTGATGCAAGGTCGGGGGCGATGCTGCTGGCAAAAGAAGATTACGCCGAAGTGCTGGCGCAGATGGATCGCATCCATGAATCGCAGTATCATGCCGCGCGGTACGAGGTGTTGGCAAAACGAGGGATGCGAGTATCCGAAAACGGTGATACCGTTCATATCTTTCATGAAAAATGTCCGCAGATGATGGCAGGCATCGAATATTTTTGCAAAGCGCCCGACAGCAAGTACAAGTGGATGAATTTTCTGCGCCTTGATTTCAAGAATGCTTATGCGCCGATTCCGACTGTGGACGATATCTGTAAAACGCTGTCTCCTGAAAGCGCCGAAATCGTGAAAAAGCTGGAAGAATGTCTGGCAGACTTGAAAATCAAAACAAAGATCAAGCCGCTGCGGGGGATCGTCTCGGATTTTCAGTGGAAGGTCGAATATGCCTGTAAAGGGAAAAACATCTGCGGTTTTTACGCGGATCGGGATTACTTTATGCTGTGTATCTATTTCAATCATTTCCAGAATATCACAGCATTTGCAGAAACCTTATATCAGGAGGACGGTGGCATGTTTGCGTGGTTCAAAGAGCAGTTTTCCGAAAGACTGTGCAAATGCCCCAATAACCGCAGAGTTTATTTTGGGAGCGAACCGCGGCGAATCTGCGGGTTGTCGAATCGGGCGGAGATTGTGAATCCGGGAGAAGAAGATGTGGACAAGGCTTTGTATTTGTTGAAAAAACGGCTTGAAGGAATATCGGTTGCAACCGACAGGCGGAAATGATATTATGAACAGTAGGCTAATATAAGGGGGGAGCTGCTGATGGTTTACTTTTCTAACGAGCAGATTATCATCCGCGATATGGAGCAGGCGGACGCGCAGGCCATTACGGATGCGGAAATCGAACAGGGGTGGGACGCATCCGTTACAAAATATCATAAAAGATTAGAAGACCAAAGAGCGGGGAAAGCGATTTCTCTGGTTGCGGAATGTGCCGGCAGACCGGTTGGCTATATCAATGTATATCCGGACTGTGCATCGGGCGCATTTGGCGGAAAGGGCTATCCGGAGATAGTTGACTTTGGTGTTTTGGAGAAATATCGGAATAGAGGAATTGGTTCGATTTTAATGGATGTCGCGGAAGAAATCGCCGCCAAATATGCGGATATCGTATACCTTGGCGTCGGACTTCACAGTGGCTATGGAAGCGCGCAGAGAATGTATGTAAAGCGCGGTTATATACCGGATGGTTCCGGCGTATGGTATCAGGATAAAGTATGCGAACCGTATGAAGCGTGCCAAAACGATGACGATCTGGTATTATATTTTTCAAAGAAATTGTGAGGTGAGTATTATGAAATTAAAACGTTTGCTCTAGCTCCATGCGGTTTTTGTATTGGCGATGCGTGTGGAGCGTAAAAAATGTCGCCGCATTTCATTACTGAATGATACAGAATCCGCATTCTAATTAAAATTAGGATTAAGGAGCGGTTCAGGATGAAATATGAAAATGCAGATCGTATTTTCCCGAAAGAATTGCTGTATGAAATCAGACGATTTATGCCGGAAGGATATGTATATATTTCACCTCAAAGCGGTCGTAAGAAATGGGGAAGTGTTTCGGGACAAAAAGAGGAGTTGGAAAAAAGAAATCAGAAAATATATGAGGAATATCATTCCGGCAAAAGTATTGATGCGATTTCAAGGGAAAATTATTTATCGAAAAGTTCTATTTACAGAATATTGAAACAAGTTGAATGTATGTAATTGTTGGAGCTGTTGCAAAAGTAGATGAATCTACCGGAGCAACAGCTCCGTTTTACTGAAAATACGAAATAGAGTTTTCGGCAGATAAAATGATTTGTTTTTGTGCTATATTAAACTTAAGCTTTTGGGGACTACTTGTAGAATATCTATTTAGGAAAAATTGGAGGGAGAGAGTGTTATGCTATATCAGGGGTTATTAGATGAAATCGTAGAGCAAAGCAAGCAAATATTCGGTGAGGAGTTAATAGGAATTTATCTGCACGGTTCTATGGCTATGGGATGTTTTCATGCGGATAAAAGTGATATTGATCTGATTTTGGTGATTAGGGATTGTATCACGGATACACAGAAATTGCAGTTTATGAACTATATCGTAGATGCTAATAAAATAGCTCCCGGCAAAGGAATTGAACTGAGTATTGTAAAACAGAAGTATTGTAAACCTTTTGTATATCCGACACCGTTTGAACTGCATTTTTCAAATGCGCATAAACAGTGGTTTGCAGACAATCCGGCGGATTATATTCAAAAAATGAACGGGACGGATAAGGATCTGGCTGCGCATTTTAAAGTGATAAAAAGCTATGGCATTGTCCTGTATGGGGCCAAGATCGATGAGATATTTGCGGATGTACCAAGAAAAGATTATATTGACAGCATTTGGAATGATATCAGCGGGGCAAAAGAAGAAATATTAGAAAACCCTGTATACATTATTTTAAATTTATGCAGAGTGGCAGCGTTTCTCAAAAATGATCTGGTTCTTTCAAAAAAGCAGGGCGGGGAATGGGCGGTCAAGCATCTTGCTTCCAAATATCATGCTTTGATCTCTAACGCATTGCAATGTTATATAGACGGAGCGGACATGGAGATAGACAAGAGAGAAGGTCGGGAATTTGCTGATGATATGATATCGTTGATAAAAACTATGATGTGTACAGACGAATAAATACCGTTAAAAGATGTCGCAAATATACAAGACATAAAATTGTAAATTTTATAAAATCTCCCTAACAAACTATGATCTGTTATGACAATATAGGTGTAACGGTCAATTTTACAGGGAGGAAATGAAAATGAAATGTAAGAGACTGACAGCGCTTCTGTTGACAGCGGCAATGACAGCATCCGTGCTTGCAGGCTGCGGCGACAGTGCGGATAGCGGGACGCAAACCGCACAGGAGCCGGCAACCGAAGGAGGGACCGATGAAACGGCGGCGCCGGCTGATTCCGGTAATGATTCCGGAAACAAGGAAATTATTGACTTTACGATGTTTATCGCCATGCCGGGCGCCGAGATTGATGATGGCAATGAAATACAGGAAATCATCGCACAAAAGACCGGCGTAAGAGTAAAAGAAACATGGCTTACCGGGCAGTCTGCGGCTGAGGCTGTGGGAACGATCATTGCGGGAGGGGAGTATCCTGATTTTATAGACGGCGGCGACGGTCAGATGGCATTGTATGATGCCGGGGCGTTGGTGCCTTGGGATGATTATCTGGAAAAACATCCCAAGTTAAAGGAAATGTACTCCGATGAGGAGTGGGACAGATTCCGTCAGGCGGACGGTAAGATTTACTGGGCGAATATTTTCCAGAATACATATGGCGAGTCCAAAGCGACCAAGCTCGATGATCCATACCGAGATTCATTTTGCGGATGAAATTGCATGGGGCATTCTGCCTTATGTTCCCTTGCAGTACGAGGAGCAGTCATAGGAATTTCAGAGTTGACACCAGAAAATATGTTCGGCATAATAACGCATAGAACAAATGTTCTTAAATGACCTTTGCTCTATGCGTTATATTCGTACATACAAGGTTCCGTTGCGTACGGCTATATGTATCATTGTTTGTCTTTGAGCGGATGAGGTGATAATGTTGATTATGACAAAGAAATGAGCAGGAGCGTATGTTTTACCCAAAATATCAAACCTGTTTTTTATGGTTTTGATAAAATGAAGTAATATGCCGGCATTTATACTGATCGGGAAGGGAGATACATAGTTATGCGTTTTCAGTATTGCCCCTATTGTGGGAAGAAAGCAGAAAAAAGAACAATTGGAGACGAGGGATTGATTCCGTATTGCACGCAATGTGAGGTGCCGTTATGGGATATTTTTACGACCTGTATTATCGCGGCGGTTGTGAATGAATGCGGTGAGATTGCGCTGCTGCGGCAAAATTACGTTTCATCAACGAATTACGTATGTGTTGCCGGTGTCATGAAGCCGGGGGAATCCGCGGAGGAGACGGTAGTGCGTGAGGTTTCAGAGGAATTAGGGCTGGACGTAACGTCGGTGGCGTTTGTCAAAAGCTATCCTTATGAGAAAAAGGAAATGCTGATGCTAGGATTTAAGGCGGTTGCGGGGAGAAAGGATTTTACGCTGTCAGGGGAAGTGGATACGGCGCAGTGGGTGAAATTTGAGGATGCCCCGGGACTGCTTCGCGAGGGCAGTATCGCGTGGCAACTTGTGAATGAGGTGATAGGGGAAAGGCGGTAAGAAAGAATCGACTATCAGAATTTTTACATGGGATTGAAGAAATTTTGTCAATTTAGCTAACATATTGCAAGCGGCACAGACTATATGATAAAGACAGTATTATTAGCTTGGTTAATTTGAGATTCTGCGATGCGGGATCATGGGAGAGGGGGAGTTATGATTTTTATTGAGGAAAACAGCAGAATATGGGATGACCGTTCTGCGCGTAATGACAAATGGTCTGTTCCCGTTACAAGTGAAATGATCCGGCAAGCCAGAGACGGGTCATGGAGTATTGTCTTGACGACTGAAAAACCTGTACCCAGAGATTGGTTTCCTGAAAGATTAGACGATAAAAAAGTTTTATGTCTGGCGAGCGGCGGGAGCGCATTGGATCAATATATTCACTCGTCCATGGCTACGAAGGCAATTAAGTTGTAGTTGAGGAGGAATAAGCCGGCTCCGTTTTTGAAATACAATAAACTGCCGGATCAATGTGTTGTTGCATTTATGAAAGAACATCAAATTAAAAGTGCTTGTGAGTTTGGATGCGGAGAGGGACGGAACGCAATTTATCTTGCAAAAAAGGGCGTTGATACAGAAGCATATGATTTATCGGAGATTGCAATCGAAAATGCCAAAAAGATCGCAAGAGAAAGCGGGGCGGAAAAAGCAGTCTTTCAGACGGGAGATATTTTTGCACTGGATTTTAATGGAAAAAAGTTTGAGTTAGTCATAGATAGTGGCGTCTTTCATCATCTGGCGCCGCATAGGCGTTTACAATATAGAGATATCGTATCCAATATATTAGCAGAAAATGGTTATTTCATTTTACTGTGCTTTGCTGCGGGCGAAGACGGTGCGGACGAAGTGGATGACTATGAGTTTTACAGAAGCAAACAAACGGGAGTTGCATATACGGAAGAAAGACTGAAAGAATTTTGAGGAGGAAAATTTGATGTCACAGCATTACGTAAGGGAGAGAATGTCATAGATGATCAAATGTGGGAAAGTGAATATTTGTATATATGTGTGTTCAAAAAAATCAGTTAGCAGGATGATTTCTTTTTTATGAAAAAAAGATTGTGCTATATATAGAATATATAGTTTGAAACTTTTAAATCGGAGTTTGTCAGAATGATCGACTGACAGGATGGATGGACAAGATGATATATCGACCATTGACGGCAACGCCTTTCAAATGTAATGTTGCTTATCAGGAAATAGAGCCATGCAAGGTGCTGCAGCCTTATGTCAGGTGCTTTTGGGGTGGGGAATATGACTGTCCGGATACAGAAAGGGACGCGTCCTTTGATATCATTATTCCCGATACCTGTGTAGATATCATATATTGTATTGATGATGCAGGCAATATGATGTCTTCCGGATTCAACGGAGTTAATGACAGAACTTTTTGGCTGCAAAATAGCGTAAGCCCGGATCATAGGATATTTACGTTTGCCATTCGCTTCTATGCGTGGGGCGCCTATGTTTTTTCCGAGGATTCTTTAGCGGGAACGCTAAACGGGCTCTGTGATGTCAGGGAAAGATTTAACTGGCTGGATCGGAAATTGCGCAGCCGTCTGGCGGAGCCGGGGAATCTGTGGAATCTGATTCAATTCACAGAATTGCTTTTTTTAGAAAAATTGGAGAATGCGAGACATAATAAGCGTGTAGATGGGATTATGAGTGATATTCTCCGACATCAGGGATCGTTAGATATCAAACGGTTATCGCAGGAGAATTTCATCAGTGAAAGGCAGATGGAGCGGCTTTTTGGAGAATATATCGGAATTACTCCTAAAAAACTGAGTAATCTGATACGGTACCAATATCTGTGGAGGGATATTGTAAGTCAGAGTCACTTTGATATAGCGAATGCGGTTTATAAGTATGGGTATACGGATGAGTCGCATTTGATGCGGGAATTTAAGCGCTATCATTCCATGAATATTCGAGAGGCAAGAGAACTGGCTTTACGGTAAAAATGGGGCTCTTCATGGGTAATAGTGGGT
>DETS01000096.1 GCA_002361735.1 Lachnospiraceae bacterium UBA3282
CTCCACGCCGACTGGAACGACTGCCTGCGCCTCGGTAAAAACGGGGAGTCCTCCTTTGTGGCAATGCAGTTTTACTACGCGCTGAAGATTTTAAAGCTGTTCGCCGCGCGCAAACAGGATACCGACTATGAAGCTTATCTGGACAAGATGCTTTCCGAAACCGAGGAAAAGCTCCAGCGTCTCTACTGGGACAATGACCGCTTTATCCGCGGCTTCCGTGAGACAGGCGAAAAGATCGGTCAGGCTTGTGATCCCGAGACCAATCTCTGGCTGAACCCGCAGAGCTGGGCCGTGATCAGCGGACTGGCTTCGGAAGAACAGGCAACGGCTGCTATGGACAATGTCTATGAGAGGCTGAACACCCCTTATGGCGCCATCCTTATGGATCCGCCCTTCCACGAGCATATTTTTGAGGGCGCCCTTGCCTCCATTTTCAACCAGGGCACCAAAGAAAATTCCGGTATCTTCTCGCAGTCCCAAGGCTGGCTGATCCTTGCCGAAGCCCTGCGCGGCGCAGGAGACCGCGCCTTCACTTACTTTATGGAGAATGCGCCTGCCGCTCAGAACGACCGCGCTGAGATCAGAAAAATCGAGCCATACTGCTACGGGCAGTTTACGGAAGGAAAGGCAAGCCCACACCCGGGACGTTCCCACGTCCACTGGCTTACGGGAACCGCATCCACCGTGATGGTAGGTTGCGTGGAGGGTATTTTGGGACTGCGCCCCGACCCGGACGGTCTGCGCCTAAGCCCTGCCATTCCCAAAGACTGGAAACATTTTGAGATCGATAAGGACTTCCGCGGTAAGCACCTGCACATCACCGTAGAAAATCCGAACGGCAAAGAATCCGGCTTTGAAAAGCTGACCGTAAACGGCGAAGACTACGCCGATGCCTACATCCCGGCCGATCGCCTGCAGGATACGAACGAGATCACTCTGTTTCTTTCGTAGTATGGGCAATGCCCCACTCGATCGTGTGATATTGATCGCGATACTTCTTCGGCGTCATGCCTGTCAGCTCACGAAACTGCTGAATGAAATGACTTTGAGAGGAGAAGGAGAGACGGTTTGCGATCTCGACGAGGGAATAATCGCTGTAACGCAGCATATTTTCCGCCATTTCGATCTTCTGTCTGCGGATATACCCACTGACGGAATCGCCCGTCTCCTTCTTAAACATGCGGGAGAGATAACCGGCTGACACGCCCAGCTCTTCCGCCAGCTCCTCGATGGTGATACGCTCCCTGATGTGGGCGTAGATATATTCCTTAGACTGACGGATCTGTCTTGAGCCTGCGTTGCTCCCTCGGATCCGTCTCATTTTTTCCGCAAAATCAAGCGCCATCTCGTCGTGCAGGTTTCTGACACCCTGCACCGTATGCACGTCGTCCAACCTCTGAATATAAAAATCACTCATCCGATATGCCTGCTCCAGCTCCATCCCCTTCTGGGCACAGAGTCTTGTGACCATGGCGGTAGTGATCACAAAGTGATATTTCATGTTCGTCAGCTCGTTGCGCGACAAAACGCCCACGCCCTTCGTCTCCAGGAACCGCTCCTGTTCGCAGTTCTTCCGCACCGATTCCATATCGCCTTCCGTCACCGCCTGATAGAACAGAAATTCTTCCGTCGGCTGTCGATGCTCCACATTGTCCATCTCATCATCCGCTTCCAGAAGAAGCCACTCATCCCGATATCCCATGATACTGTCCTCACTGTCTTTTTCTGTCTTACTGCCGGCCTGCTCTGCTCTTTGCCGTAGTATCAATAACGTTTCTCCTGTATCTTCCACTTTCTCTCCAGCCAAATGAACACGCCGATACAGATGAGCACCGAAAGCCCCGATCCCATCGTGGAAGCAAGCCCCATGGGGAACAGGGTATCCGCAAAATATTTGGAAGCCAGATATGCGCAGGGAATCCTCACACAGACAATGGAAATCGAATTATGTATAAAAGAAATCACCGAGAGCCCGTAGGCGCAGAAATACCCGCTGAAGCAAAAATGAATCCCGGCAAGCGCCGCGTCCCACACGTAGCCCCGCATGTACTGACCTCCCAGCCGCAGCACAGCAGCGTCATCCGCAAACAAACCGACAAAGGTCTCCGCATCCCACTGCATCAGAACTACCGCAAGCATTCCCCACAAAAAGGAGAGCCCGGAGGCATAAAACAGCGTACGGCGCGCCCTGTCGTGTTTGCCCGCTCCCACGTTTTGCGCAGCAAGGGCGGATACCGACTGGAGCATGGAGGAAGGCACCAAAAACAGAATGCCGATGATCTTCTCCACGATCCCCACTGCTGCCGCATCGCTTAGTCCCCGCCTGTTGGCAATGACGGTAATGACAATGAACGAAATCTGAATGAAGCCGTCCTGCATGGCAATGGGAAACCCAATCCGCAGAATACGTTCCATGGTTTCCCTGTGCGGTTTCAAAACTTTTTTTGAAAGGGTCAGCCCCGTACGCCTTTTCCGAATCACCAGAAGGGCAATGATCACGCTGACCGTCTGAGAAAGCGTCGTTCCCAGCGCCGCGCCTGCCGCACCCAGTCCAAGCACCCCGATAAACAGATAATCCAGTCCGATATTGACCGCACAGGCAACGGCAACAAAATACATGGGACTCTTAGAATCTCCCATTCCGCGGAAAATCGAGCTGATGATATTGTAGGCAGTGATGAAGGGAATCCCCAAAAAGCAGATTGTGAGATAGGTCGTCGTGCCCGCCACCGCTTCTTTCGGGGTTGACATAACATTTACAATCCCCCGTACCGCCACGAGCAAAACAGCCGTTGCTGCCAAAGAGAGGGTAAAAAACAGGGTTGCCGTGTTGCCCACAGCCAGAGAAGCTTTTTCCTTCTGTCCTGCCCCCACTGCCTGTCCGATCATCACGGTGGCTCCCATGGCAAGCCCCACGATCATCACCGTCAGCATGTGCATGACCTGACTGCCGATGGAGACCGCCGTCGTGCTCTCCACCCCGTTAAACTGCCCGATGATGAACAGATCCGCCATCCCATAGAGGGTCTGTAAAAAGTAGGATAATAAATAGGGTAATGAAAAACCGAGAAGCGTTTTCAAAACGCTTCCCGTAGTCAGATTCTTTTCCATTTGTCATTCGCTCCGGTCACTGCCATTATAACATCGCCGCTACAGCCGCGCAAGAAAGGATTCTACCGTGTACCGTATTTCAAATATTTGAACACATTCAGAGAAGCAAGCGGATGCCCCTCGAAATCAAACATTGCCTGATTGTCCCAAGAGCAGCCGCCGTAATACTTGCCCGCCTCATTTGCCGCCTCGCAGATATCGCGGATCATCGTCGCCTGGCTCTGCACGGTGGCCCCGTAACCGGGCACCAGATCGTCCACACCGTTTATGCT
The DNA here is from genome assembly GCA_002361735.1 of Lachnospiraceae bacterium UBA3282. Classification (GTDB taxonomy): domain Bacteria; phylum Bacillota; class Clostridia; order Lachnospirales; family Lachnospiraceae; genus UBA3282. The sequence continues at coordinate 3,384 of DETS01000096.1, forward strand.
GTTGCCGCTGCCATCGCCGTCCTCAGCGGTATAGCAGTAGGACGTCTCCGCGATCACTACCTGCTTGCCGTACTTCTCCTGCAGCATCTTTGCCAAAGTCTGCATGTTTTCTAAATCGCCGTGCCAAAACGGATAGTAGGAAAAAGCAAAAACGTCATAATCAACAGCTGCCTTTTGAAGGTTTGCCGCAATGCCCTCGATGCTCCCCTCCTTATGAATATCCGTATAATGTACCGCGACTTTGATCTCTCTGCCATACGCTTCTGCCGTCTCGCGAACCGCACGACTTCCCTCGCCAAGCAGCTTCACAACGTCCTCTACCTTCTTTTCGCCTGCCATACCGGTGTTGATCTCATTGCCGATCTGCACCATGCCCACATCCACGCCTGCGTTCAGGATCTGCGAAAGGCTGTCTTTCGTGAAATCGTAGAGCGCGCCGCCCTAATTCGATTGCCGTAGGCACATCGTTGTTGCCGCCGCCATAGCCGTTCCCGTTCTCGTCATAGGGATCGTTCCACACCCGCAGACGGATGTAGTTGACGCCGGACTGCGCGAGCCCACACGGCACCGAGGCAGAGACTTGCACTCAGGCTAACTGCCGCCAGATTTTTCCATGACCTTCTCATACCGTTCCTCCTGTCTTCCGTATTCAAACGCATACCATTTCCCTTACTCAGCCGATATTCCGTCGTCACTATAGGTCCCCCACTTCTCATAAGGGCAGGCATTCTTCTTCATCGCCGCCCGCAGTTCCACAAAGCACCCACATGCTCTGCACATACCGTCCAGAAGCAGGTCGCATTCTTTGCAAAGAGAGAGCCGCTTCTCATAAAGCGGCTCCTCAACCTTTAATTCCTCATCCAGACCGGCTATGTAATCGTGCAGATTTTGAAAGTATTCCGCCCGGTCCATGTCTCTGGTGAGACACTTACGGCAGACACGTTTCTGTCCCGTCTCCATATCCGATTTCCTCATTCCCTTCCGTCTGCCGCATGTACGATCATGCGATCCGCAGACCGGCTGCTTATTTGATGCGGAAGCTGATCACGCTGCCCGCAGGTGCGGTGAATCTGATCTTCCCATCCTTGACCTCATATGCGTCAAAGGCTTCTTCCTTTACATTCTCAGGCGCATCAAACGTGTTGTGCGCGTGCATCTCTCCCTTTAAGACTGCCGCCGTAATCTCCTTCGGCGCAAGCTCGACAAAGGACATCTCCACAGGCGCAGCCTCATTCGTGGAAAGGTTTGTCAGCGTTACGTTCACCCAGCCGTCCTTGTCCACGGAAACGGATTCGTTCAGGAAAGGCACCTGATCGTCCTCGCCCATGCCCACGGTCTTGTTGCCCTCGATATAACTCTCCAAAAGTTCCGCATCCTGATGATGCTTATACATGTGGAATACATGATAAGTAGGCGTCAGGATCATCTTCGGCCCTTCCGTCAGGATCACAGACTGTAATACATTTACCAGCTGCGCGATACACGCCATCTTTACGCGGTCACAGTGCTTGTTGAAGATATTGAGGGTAACGCCTGCCACCAGCGCGTCGCGCATGGTGTTCTGCTGATAGAGGAAGCCCGGATTCGTGCCCGGCTCCACATCGAACCAAGTACCCCACTCGTCCACGATCATGCCGATCTTTTTCTCCGGATCATACTGATCCATGATCGCCCCGTGGCGCTCCACCAATGTCTCCATATGAACAGCCTTCGACAGCGTCGTATACCATGCCGCCTCGTCAAAATCCGTCGCACTGCCCTTATGATTCCAATCCGAACCCGGCACCGTATAGTAGTGCAGCGACATGCCATCCATATATCCGGTTGGCTGTCCGCCCGGCTGCGGCAGCTCAAAACAGGTTTTCAGCACGCCCTCCGTCCAGAAATAGTCCGCCGCATTGGCTCCGCAGCAAATCTTCTGCAGCGGTCTCTCCGCGCTGTACTGGCGCACATAGGTCTGATATCTTCTGTAAAGGTTCGCATAGTACTCCGGCGTCATATTGCCGCCGCAGCCCCAGTTTTCATTACCTACGCCGAAATAATCGATCTTCCACGGTTTCTCGTGACCGTTTTTCTTTCTGAGATCCGCCATCGGAGAGACGCCGTCAAAGGTGATGTACTCCACCCACTCGCTCATCTCCTGCACCGTGCCGCTGCCCACGTTTCCGTTCACGTAGGTCTTACAGCCCAACTGCTCGCAGAGTTCAAAAAACTCGTGCGTACCGAAGCTGTTATCCTCTACCACGCCGCCCCAGTGGGTATTGATCATCTTCTTGCGGGTCTCTTTGGGACCGATGCCGTCTCTCCAGTGGTACTCGTCCGCAAAGCAACCGCCCGGCCAGCGCAGCACGGGAATCCGCATTTCTTTCAAGGCGTCCACCACATCCTTGCGCATCCCGTTCACATTGGGAATGTCGGAATCTTCCCCCACATATAACCCCTCGTAGATACATCTGCCCAGATGCTCCGAGAAATGCCCATAGATTTCGGGGTTGATGTGTCCCTTTTTTTGCTTCTCATTGATCAGTAATTTTGCCATACCTTTTCCGTTCCTCCTTTATTATCAATTTATATTATGTAAACCAATCTGTTTTTTCTATCGTGCCAACTCCTGTGTAACAACCAAATAAAATATTTTAGATTCTTCTAAAAGTATAGCGGATGCACCCACGGAAAGCAAGACATATTTCCGTATTTTTCCGAAAATTTATCCCTAAGATCATCCACCAAACTTCTGCTTTACGCATACCATAAAGTAACACCGTCAATTCATGGGGGACCGCTATGCACAAAAGCCCATCCGTTGCCATCTTTGGTCACAAACAGGATACCGGAAACTATGAAATCGCTCTGGAACGTATGAATATCCCTCACTTCACGACAACAAACCCCGACGCGGCAGACCGCGCGACACACCTGCTCCTCCCCGGAGGCGGCGATATCACGCCCGCCTTTTTCGGCCAGACAGACCATGGCTCCCTTCACATAGACACCGCCCTCGATATCCTGCAATTGGAGGCACTGTCCCTCTTTGCCGCACAAAAAAAGCCGGTGCTCGGCATCTGCAAGGGACTCCAGCTCATCAATGTTCATTTCGGCGGCAGCATCACGCAGCATATCGACACCGCCGAGACTCACAGCTGGATCGGCCGCGACCGGTTCCATGATGTCTTTCACTGTGATCTCGGCAGGCGCGATTTCTTTTATCAACTCTATGGAACCCACGCCAAAGTAAACTCCGCCCACCATCAGGCGGTTGACCGCATCGGCAAAGGACTGATTCCCGTCTGCCGCGCCGGGGACAACGTGATCGAAGGACTCATCCACGCCTCTCTCCCGATCCTGGCTGTGCAGTGGCATCCCGAACGACTCCCTGACGGAGGCGGCGAATCACTGTTTTCCTACTTTTTCTCGCTCCACTGAAGTTTCAGGCGGCTTTCCAACTGTACCATGCCCTCCTCAAACTTCTCCCGCTGCATTTCCCACTTATTCTTCCGCTCGACCTGTTTCCGCCTTTTGCCGTCCCGCTTATGCTGCGCCTGCTCCTTTGCCTGGAGGGAGATCATCTCAAACAGGGCCCGCATGATCTGCAATACCACTCCCGCGGTCTCCTCGTCCACCTCGCCGATTGCCTTGCCGATCTTCTGAAGGCTCTGGAACCAGTGCGCCGTAAAGTCGATCAGATTGTCCGTCTCCGATGCCTGCACCACCCCGTAAAGCGTATCCACAAAAGTGCGCATTTGCTCCTGATTCAACGACAGAATCCATTCATTGAGCGTCTGATCCACAAACTTCCGACCCGGTCGGATTTCATCCGCAAAGCAAAAATCGCCGTCCTTCACCCGCCAGGAATAAGGATTGTGTTGGGCGACCCCGAAACTTTTGCTCTCCACCACCCGATAATCACCGTCGCTGTAAAGCAGCATCCCCACCAGGGAAGATCGCGGCACGGTCTTATGAATGCGCCCCTCAATCTCCTGCCAAGCCCCCTGCTTTCTGACTTCCGGCCGAAACCCCGGTCCGTCATGGTCATAGATTCTTTCGATTCGCTCCCGCACCGCCGCATCGCAGTGCATGGACGCATAGACCGCCAGATTCCCGCCCTTGGAATGCCCGCCCACATAAAACCTGCCGTCGATCGTCCGCGCTGCCTGTTCCAGATAAGGCACACTGTGGAGCTGCCCCGGCACCGGTTCCGAAAAGGCAAGATTCAAGTCTTCCTTCCAGCCCACGATCGTCTCATCCGTTCCCCGAAACACCACATAGGAAAATCCGTCGGGGAATCCGCACACCACGGCGGAAAACTGACTTTCCGCCTCCGGTTCTATTAGGTTTACATAATTCCAAAGGCGCATCTTGCCGAAGCGCCTGCTGTTTAATATACCCGTAAAAAGAGCCGTATTGTCCTTGCGATACCGCTCATCCGCATAGAGCCTGTCATAATCCGCATGGGCAGCGATTTCCTTGATACTTACAGACGCGCCATTCTCCTCCGGTCCCGGCACGATGCCGTCAAATTTCAGATAGGAAAACTGGCTTAATACCAGAGAATCCACATCACAAAAAGGCTTCTCCGCCAGACTGTAATCCCCGCATTTTTTCAGATACTCCAAAATGGTTGCCATAAATTGATCACTCCCACTCGTAGGAATCTGCCGCAGCTGTCTCAATTATATCTTCGCTTCCAGATGCTCGATGTTTTTGATCAGCACACTGACCGTCCCATCGGGATTCGTAATAAACTCCACGCATTTGGGATTCTTATACTGCTCCATGGGAATCTTGATCTCGATGCCGGTGTCCGTAAACAGATGCTGGCTTTGGTACTTACGCACCGTGTTATCACTCTGCGGCTCGATCGTTTCCTTCACCATGTTGTACTTTTCCATTTTATCCTGAAAAGCCGTCCTTAATTCAGGCTCGCCCTCAAAAATCTTCTCCGCGATCTCCTCCACCACGAAACCGCCCTTCTCCTCGATTTCCTCCTGGATCACGCTCTTGGCATACATCTGCCGCTCAAACCGTTCCGCCTCGCCCAATCCTTCTTTCTGCACGCTCTCCACCGCCCGCCCCACAATGGACAGCTTCGCCTTGTGGGAAAGGTGCGCGCTGCACTTTAGGAACAGGAAGGAAAAATAGTCCGTTTTTTCCCCGTTCACCTCATATTTCTTTTCCACGACCTGCAGGGAAAGGTCGGAAAGGCGGATCACCGCCGCCTCCGTGAGTCGCTGTGTCTGGGAAGGCAGGATGGACTTATGGCGGATCAGCTCGTTGCTGTTGCCCTCTCCCTCTGCGAGCGGCATGGTTCTGTGCGTATAGAGCGCCTTAAAATTCAGCTTGAGAAGGGCAAGATACTCCTCCTCCCCCTCCCGAAAGCGCACCGCCATCAGATCCGCCGAAGGAATGTCAATATTTGCCGCCATAATCTCATATAAAAGACCCGCGATTTCCTGACTGACTGCCACAAAATCTTCGTCATCATATCCGGTAAGAAGCTTATACACTTCCGATTCCTGCTCATAGAAGCGGCATTCTTTGGCATCGTCCCCCGCACAGATCTTTCCGATGTGCTCCCGCACAAAGTCCGCCACCTCCGAGCCAAACTCCAATTCCGTATCGGAGAGCACCGGCATTCCGATGGTAGAGTCCAAAATATGGACAATGATGTGTTTGATTCTGATATCTTCTTTGTTCATACTTTCCTCATTCCTGAGCAACTTGTTGCGAAGGGGCGATGAGAAAGCTGCGGATGCAGTTTCTCATCTGCCATCAACGACTTTGAGATGCTCTTGCTCAAAGTCGCGTGTGAAAAATAAGTGCATCAGCATTATTTTTCACACTGTCCTCCTTGTGTTTATTCTATTCTTCGCAGCAGCTCAGTACTTGTCCGCATAATCCGTCCCGGTCTCGGTCTGCATTAAGTTTACATAATATTCCGGGTCCTGTTCCATCAGCAGCATGGTATGAAACGCCATCAACAGCATCCTGTCGCCGTTTTCCTTCATATCCCGCCTGTCCCTGTCAAGCTGCGCCTTGAAGTGATCCATCTGCCAAACCATGATGTCGATCAGGTCGTAGCCCGCCACCTTGTATTTCCCGCAGAAATTTTGATGATCCAGATAGTAGATAAACTCCTGAAAAACACCCTCCGAAGCCGTGAGCAGCACAAAGAATTTCTCCAAAAAGGCAGCGCCCTCCCCTGCCTGCTTACAGAGCTCTTTCGCCCATTCGTACGCACGTCGCTTTTCTTCGTCACTCATCATATTCTTCCCTTCCCTCAAGTTCTTTTTTCCCGCCCGTCCTCATAAGATTACTAACAACCTCAGGATGTGATCCCTATGACGCTTCTGGAACGTATCAACGATTATCTGTGGGGCTTTCCCCTGCTCATTTTATTGCTTGGCACCCATATTTATTTTACCCTGCGGCTGCATTTTCCGCAGAGAAACCTGTTTCAAGCCATCCGCCTCTCCCTGATCGGAGACGGCAGCAAGGAACGAAACCTCTCTCCTTTTGCCGCGCTTTCCACCACCCTGGCAGCGACCCTCGGCACCGGCAACATCATCGGCGTCTCCACTGCGGTCGCACTCGGCGGTCCCGGCGCCATCTTCTGGTGCTGGCTCACCGGCATTCTCGGCATGGCAACTGCCTACAGCGAATGCTATTTAAGCGTGCTCCACCGTCAAAAGACAAAGGACGGCGCCTATGTGGGCGGTCCGATGTATGTGCTCAAAAATGGTTTACATAATAATTTTCTTGGGGGTCTCTATGCCATCTGCGCGCTGGCTGCCGCCTTCGGCGTGGGCTGTACCACCCAGGCGAACTCCGTGACCAGAGCCACTTCCTTAAGCTTCGGACTGTCGCCGCATCCGGTCGGTATCGTCCTTGCCGTGGTGACCGCAGCTGTGATTCTGGGCGGCGTAAAGAGCATCGGCGCTCTCTGCGAACGCACGGTTCCCGCCATCAGCTTTCTCTACCTTGTCGGCTGTCTGCTCTTACTCATCCTCTACAGACATCAGTTAATCACCGCCGTTGTCTGGATCCTCTCAGATGCTTTCTCCTTCGTAAGCTTTGGCGGCGGCGTGGCGGGCGCCTGCCTCACGCAGGCTCTGCGCTACGGCATCGCCAGAGGGCTGTTCACCAACGAAGCAGGAATCGGCACCTCCGCCATCGCCGCTGCCGCCTCCCGCACGGAAGACCCCCGCGTTCAGGCTTATGTATCCATGACCGCCGTCTTTTGGGACACGGTGGTCATGTGTTTGATGACGGGTTTGGTCGTGGTCTGCAATATGCTCTACGACCCAGCCTCCACCGTGGGTGCGGCGGAAACTGACCTGACGGCTGCCGCCTTCTCCCATCTGCCCTATGTTGGGGACGCCTTTTTGACTATCTCCCTCTGCGCCTTTGCGGTGACCACCCTCATCGGCTGGTCTTACTTCGGGGAGAAGGCGGCGGAATATCTGGCAGGCTCTAAAGGTATTCCCGTCTACAAACTGTGCTATGTCCTGATGATCTACTTGGGCGCCATCATTCCCATGCACCTTGTCTGGGAGTGCACCGATCTGATCAATGCGCTGATGGCGCTGCCGAATCTGCTGGCGCTGTGGATGCTGCGAAAACAAATCAAATCATAGATATTGTAGCACATTTTTACTCAAAAGGCACCTCATAAAAACCGCCGTCCGCCGTATTTTCAAAAAACAGTTCTGTCACCCTTCCCGAATCAATGATCCTCTCATTGCCCCTGCATGCATAATAGAGTGTGGATGCCTGATCGGAAGTCCTATAGCCTTCCGTACCGTCCCCGCTGAACAAATCCCGGTATTCCGTACCGTCCTCCAGTTTGACGCCGCTCATCCGAGGCGCCCGCGCCCAGCGGCTTATCTCCACCGATTCTCCGTCCGCTCCCACAGTCTGTCTGGTTTCACGCTGCCTCGGCCAGTCATACTCCACATATCCGGATATCGGTGACAATTCCACCCGGCAAATAACTGCGCCGCTGTCTCCCAAAGGCAGTCTTCCCGTCCACTCCCGCATCTGATCCGTCCCCTGCAGATTCCATTCAAACTTCCATGTCCCATACACCATACTGTCTGGGACTGCCTCTCCGGTGCTGTCCTCATAACTGCACAAATCCGTAAGCTCCACATAAATATCTTTGCCAAGCGCCCATCCCCTCTCCGATTCCGTCATGGATATCCAGAAAGACATACCGCCTTCTTCTCCGGTAACTGACCCGTCTAAAAATCCCGTGGAATAATTCATACTGTCCACGCCGTCCACGTTCACCTGCATCATCTCAAAAACAGGCGTCATCCCCTCTTCCAAAGGAAATCCTTCCACTCGAAAGGCCAGATAAACACTGTAATGATCCGCAATACTCTGCTCTGCCGTTATGGTGACGCCATTTTGCGTCTGACTCTGCATCGCATAAGAAACCGCCCCTTCCTCCTGCAGCTTCTCCTTCTGCAATTCCTCCACCAGCCATTTTTTACTCATGACTGCACTCCACCTGGCGCCCGCACTTACCGTCAGTCCCGCAAACAGCATGACGGCCGCCGCCGCGAGAATGACCTGTTTTCTTCTCCTTTTTGTGTTATGTAAACTGCAATTTCCTTTCTCTTTTGCCTTCTCAGCATCATCCATGACGCCCCTTTTAGCGATCATGGCATAAGCTTTATCCGCTCTTTCCTGTACAATCTGTGGAATTGTGACATCCCTTCTCAAAATTTCCAGTTTTTCCTCGCTCATAACTATGACTCCTTTCTCAATACTATGTCATCCATGTTCCCAAATCCATACGAGGATCGCTGCTTTCAGACATTCTCCCGCCCGATTCCCATTTCCTGCCCAAGCTGTTTCCTCGCCCTAAAAAGTCTGCTGCGCACCGCGGTTTCGCTCAGGTGCAGTATTTTGCCGATCTCCGCCGTGGACAGCCCCTCTATGTAATACAGAAGCACCACGACCCGGTATTTGTCATCCAATCCCCGCAGCGCTTCCTTCCACTCTGCATTCTCATAGGCAACGTCTGTCACCAGAATCTCAACTGGCTCCTCGGTCAACTGCACACGGCTCCTTTTGCGCAGCAGATCCTTGCATTTATTGATCAGGATCCGCATCATCCATGTGTGAAAATAGTTGTCGGATTTCAACTGACTTATTTTTTCATAACAGGTCAGTATCGTCTCCTGGATGGCATCCGCCACATCCGCATCATTTTCCAGCATTGCCCAGGCCGTCTTATACATGCTCTGCATCTTAAGCTGCATCAACTGCGTAAAGGCATCCGCATCCTTATTCTTTGCTCTTTGCACTAAATCATCCATTCCTGCCCCTTTCTTCTGTCACTTCCGTGATCACAGACTTCCTGTTCAACATCCTATTCTTATTGAAAGCTTTCATCTATTAGACGCGCGAGCTGTGCAAAACGTTGCAGACTTCCATATGTGGGACGGCTCTGCTTATACTTATACACGCAAAAGTGGGACAGACTTTTTCGTCTGCCCCTCCGTAAAACGCTTCCCCCTATTTGATACTGCTTTGCTTCACAACCGCGTGGGTTTCCGAGCCGCATCTCAGGCTTCAAAGTACCCCGCCACGGTCTTTAAATGTTCGATCACCGGCAGATGCTGCGGGCAGGCGTTCTCGCACTGGCCGCAGGCGATGCAGTCGCTTGCCTTGCCGAAAGTCCCCGTCAGGCGTTCGTAATACTCACCCTGCGGCGTCCAGCCTTTTCCCTCCGCCTCCTGCATCTCGGCATTGTAGAGAGAAAAGTATTTCGGGATTGCAATCTTTTTCGGACAGCCTTCCGTACAGTAGGAACAGCCGGTACAGGGAATGGCGATATTGCCGTTGATCATGGCTGCCGCCCGGTACACCATATGTCTCTCCTCCTCTGTGAGGGGCTTGAAATCGCTCATATAACTGGTGTTATCTAATAATTGCTCCATATTGCTCATGCCGCTTAAGACCATCTTTACATTGTCAAGGCCGGCGGCAAAACGAATCGCCCAGGACGAGATCGACATCTTCGGATCATAGCTTTGGAACATCTCCGAAACCGCCTGCGGCACCTGCGCCAACGTACCGCCCTTTACCGGCTCCATCACCCACACGGGCACCCCGTGTTTCGTCGCCACCTCGTAGCAGAGCTTCGACTGGATGGCACTGCTCTCCCAATCCAGATAATTGAGCTGCAGCTGCACAAACTCCATCTCGGGATGCTCCGTCAGCACCTGATCCAGGAACTCCGCATTGTCATGGTAAGAGAAACCCATATGTTTAACCAGCCCCTGCTTTTTCTTCTCCGCAAGCCAGTTGAAGCAGTCAAGATCCGTATAAATCTTATAATGACCGAAGCCGATGTCGTGCAGCAGATAATAGTCTGCTTGTGTCAAGTAAGGAAT
>DETS01000084.1 GCA_002361735.1 Lachnospiraceae bacterium UBA3282
TCCGTGGTGGTGCCGGTGGAGATGGATTACGGCAGCGGTCCGGTGAAGGAAGAGTGGCTGGTATTTTTTAAGAATGAGACGCACAACCATCCTACCGAGATCGAGCCTTTCGGCGGCGCGGCCACCTGTTTGGGCGGTGCGATCCGCGATCCGCTCTCGGGCAGGGGCTATGTCTATCAGGCGATGCGCGTAACGGGCGCGGCGGATCCCACAGTGCCGGTGGCGGATACTCTGAAAGGGAAGCTTCCGCAAAAGAAGCTGGTGCGCGGTGCGGCGGACGGTTATTCTTCCTATGGCAATCAGATCGGGCTGGCGACCGGACTGGTCAAAGAAATCTATCATCCCAATTATGTGGCAAAGCGCATGGAGATCGGTGCGGTCATGGGCGCGGCGCCCAGAAAGAACGTGATCCGGGCGACCTCCGATCCGGGCGATGTCATCATTCTTTTGGGCGGCAGGACCGGGCGTGACGGCTGCGGCGGCGCGACAGGCTCCTCTAAGGTGCATACGGAGAAATCCATCGACACCTGCGGCGCGGAAGTGCAGAAGGGAAATGCCCCCACGGAGCGTAAGCTGCAGCGGCTTTTCAGGCGTGAGGAAGCGAGCCGCCTGATCAAGAAATGTAACGATTTTGGCGCCGGCGGCGTGTCTGTGGCAATCGGTGAGCTGGCGGACGGCCTGGTGGTCGATTTGGATAAAGTACCTAAGAAATATGCGGGTCTGGACGGTACGGAACTTGCAATCTCCGAGTCGCAGGAGCGCATGGCAGTCGTGGTATCTCCCGAAGATGTAGAGCAGTTTCTCATCTATGCGGGGGAGGAGAATCTCGAGGCGGTGCCTGTGGCGGAGGTGACGGAGGAGCCCCGGCTGGTGCTCAATTGGCGCGGGAAAAAGATCGTGGATCTCTCAAGGGCTTTCTTAGATACCAACGGCGCACATCAGGAGACGGATGTCTTCGTGGAGCTGCCGGATGAGAACAATAATTATTGGAAGAAGATCGCGAATCCTGTAGTGGCGCAGGCGGTTGACCGCGGTGATGTGCGGACGGCGTGGCTTGCCCTGCTGGGGGATCTCAATGTCTGCTCTCAGAAGGGGCTGGTGGAAATGTTCGACGCCTCTATCGGCGCAGGCAGTGTGTTCATGCCCTACGGCGGCAAGTATCAGCTGACGGAGACGCAGGCAATGGTGGCGAAGCTGCCGACTCTTGCGGGAAAGACGGATACGGTCACGATGATGAGTTACGGTTTCGATCCCTATCTTTCCACCTGGAGCCCCTATCACGGCGCGGTTTACGCGGTGACGGAGTCCATGGCAAAGATCGTGGCAAACGGCGGAGATTACAAAACGATCCGCTTTACCTTCCAGGAGTATTTCCGGCGCATGAGTGAGGAACCTTCCCGTTGGAGTCAGCCGTTTGCGGCGCTGCTCGGCGCTTATGACGCACAGATGAAGTACGGGCTGCCCTCCATCGGCGGAAAGGATTCCATGTCAGGCACCTTTAACGACATTGACGTGCCGCCCACGCTGGTATCCTTTGCGGTGAATGTGAATAAGAGCGGCAATATCGTCTCTCCGGAATTAAAATATCCCGGGGACAGGCTGGTACGCTTCTGTATCCCGAAGGATGAATACGATCTGCCGGATTACGACGGAGTTATGACACTTTATGATACGATTATGACATTGATGTCAGAGTATACTGACACTACTGTCATGAACGGAATCTCCGTCAATATGAAAAAGAGAAAAATTGTAGCTGCTTATGCTGTGGATGCAAAGGGCGTTGTTGCGGCGATCAGCAAGATGGCTTTCGGTAACGGTTTAGGTGTTGCCGTGGATTCTTCCTATAAGAAGGACAGGCTGTTTGATAAGGGACTTGGCGATATCGTGGCGGAGATGCCCGCAGGAGAAGTGCATGCCCTCAAGGGACTGGGTATCGCCTATGAGGAGATCGGCACCGTAACGGCGGATGGCACATTCAGCTACGGTTCGATGAAATTGACCGGTGAGGATGCGAGATGGGCGTGGAGCGGGACGCTTAACAGAGTGTTCCCCTACACGGCAGGGCAGGATAAGAGTCCCGTGGAGATGCCGCTCTATCAGGCGAAGGATGTCTATGTATGCAAACATAAAGTGGCAAGGCCCACCGTGTTTATTCCGGTATTCCCGGGCACAAACTGCGAGTACGACAGCGCGAAAGCTTTTGAAAATGCCGGGGCGGAGACGATTGTAAAGGTGTTTAAGAATCGGGATGCGGCGGATATCAGAGAGAGCGTGGAAGCGTTTGAAAAGGCGATCGGGCAGGCGCAGATCATCATGTTCCCGGGCGGTTTTTCCGCAGGCGACGAGCCGGACGGTTCCGCAAAGTTCTTTGCTACCGCTTTTCAGAATGAAAAGATCAAAGAAGCGGTGATGAAGCTGCTTAACGAGAGGGATGGCCTGGCGCTCGGTATCTGCAACGGCTTCCAGGCGCTGATCAAGCTGGGGCTTGTGCCTTACGGTGAGATCCGCGGACAGCAGGAAGATTCCCCCACGCTGACCTTTAATACGGTCAACCGCCACATTTCCAAGATGGCTTACTTAAAGGTGGTTTCCAATAAATCGCCCTGGCTGGCTGGCGTGGAGGTTGGCCAAACTTATGTAAATCCGGCTTCGCACGGTGAAGGACGTTTCGTTGCGCCGAAGGAGTGGATCGACAAACTCTTTGCAAACGGGCAGGTGGCGACGCAGTATGCGGATGCGGACGGTTATGTGTCCATGGATGAGGAGTGGAACATCAACGGTTCCTACGCGGCGATCGAGGGCATCACTTCTCCCGACGGGCGTATCTTAGGTAAGATGGCGCACGCGGAGAGACGGGGCGAGTCCGTGGCGATCAATATCTTTGGAGAGCAGGATATGAAGATTTTTGAGAGCGGGGTTGCTTATTTCAAATAATATGGAATTTTGTAACAAGTCAACGATAAAAACCATGGAATTTTGTTGCAAACCGCTTGCATAAACTTTTAATGACCTTAAGATGGTGTTTATGTGCCATTTTAAGGTCATTTTTAAATAAACGGTATTTAGTTTGCGAAACAACAAAAAAAGATTGACAATATAGTGAGCATATGATAATGTCTTTGTAAAGCATATATTCTATGAATCAAAGCGCGGCAGCGCATCTTATTTTTCTAAGGAACCGTTCAGGAAATCTATGCTTTTGAAACCACGAAACAGACAAAAGCGGGAGATAAACCTGAAATGAACAGTTGGCATTCTCCTACGGAAAAGGAGAATGGAATGATAGGAAGAAAAGAAATGGATGAAATGTCAGGAAAAGTGTATACGGTCAGGGATATCGAAGCCCTGCCGGAAGGCAAACGTGCGGAGCTGATCGACGGACAGATGTATGAGATGGCGAGCCCGAGCCGGACGCATCAGGGTCTTTTGGTTGCGTTGCTTAGGGTGATAAGTAATTATATTGAAGAAAAGGGTGGTCCCTGCGAGGTGTATCCTGCGCCATTTGCCGTGTACATCAATAACGATGAGTATAATTATGTGGAGCCGGATGTGGTAGTAATCTGTAATGAGGATAAGTTGGATGAAAAAGGCTGTCACGGTGCGCCTGATTGGGCAATCGAGATCGTGTCGCCAAGCAGCATGAAGATGGATCGGAAGATCAAGCTGTTTAAGTACAGGACTGCAGGCGTGCGGGAATATTGGATCGTCGATCCGGCAAAAAGAACGATTGAGGTGCATTGCTTTTTTGAGAACGAAGAAAAGGAGTATACCTTTCAAGACATTGTCCCGACAGGTATTTATGAGGACTTTGCAATCGATTTCAGCAAATTGATAAAATTTATTCGCTAGGGTAAAGTTTTTGTA
>DETS01000059.1 GCA_002361735.1 Lachnospiraceae bacterium UBA3282
CCCACTATCATGCCAGAAGCCTCTCATAATTACTTTGCGCACTGTAGGAAAATGTATAAAACGATCAATTATTCCTTGTTGAGATTATCACTTTGCGCTTTCGGCAGCGTTTTTGAAAGAACCAGCGTGTAAGCAACCGTGATCGCAATCAAACTGACACATTTTGATATCTGCTGTTGCGTCGTAAGACCACTCTCATCGGCAAAAGTGCTGAGCGAGTTGATGGCGGAGTGGGTGATGATGCAGGGAAGCAGGCTGCCGCCCCGATAAAACAGCAGGACAAACAGGAAGCCGACCGCGATCGCGAAAATCACCTGAATGATATTTTCTATCAGGCTCATACCGCTGCCGTTGACCAGATTGACGATATGGCCGATGCCAAAGGTCACGCTGGAGATAACGATCGCTCTGTTAACACTTTCTTTGGCAATCGCCTTGAACAGTAACCCCCGGAAAATCATTTCCTCGAGGAAGCCGACGCAGAGCATGGCGGCGATACGGCAGACTGTGCCGAGCGGCGAGTAGGTCATGGCAACGCCGTCCCAGAGAGGATTAGCGATAGCCAGAAAGATAAGCGGTATGTAGTAGAGAAAGCGGCTGGCGGGTACAGAAGATTTGCAAAGCCCGTACCGTTCCGATAAATGATTCTTTCGGATAAAGACCAACAGGATAATGGTCTGTAAAATACAAAAGGCAGCGCTGGCGGCAAATTCGATGCCAATGCTTTCATTGAGAGAATTGGCAAGGGACTGCACGAAGCAGTAAATCACGATCCAGACAATTGCAAAAGTCAATTCATTCTTCTCATATAATTTTTTCATGTTCTATTTCCCTCTTGTGCGGTTAAGATGGCGCCCTTATACACCCGTTCCAGATGTCGTTTGATCAGTTCCTCATCGTATTCCAAGGAATTATTGGCGATGATGCTGGCATAACCGTGGACAAACATTGACAGTGTGATAAAAATCTCCTTTGTCTGCGCCAGACTCATATGCATCGCTTCCTGCATTGCCAAAAGAACGGGAGCAAGCTCCTCGGAATCGATCATTTCCAACAGGCTGTTTGCGGCGGCATAGCCGGATTGAAACAGGAAGCGGAACAGATGCGGCTCTTTCACGGCAAAGCGGATATAATTCAACCCGATTTCCATCAGAACATCTTCTTTTGAACCGGTGAGATTCATCAAATGTTCGGTATGATATTGGTCGGCTTTTGCATAAACGGTCTTTTTCAATTCTTCAATCGTTGCAAAGTGATACATGACAGGCTGGGTAGAGCAGTGCAGCCTTTCTGATACAGTCCTTGCATTGATTTGTTCCGCGCCTGTGTCGCGTGCGATTGCAAATGCAGCATCTATCACCATGTCTTTCGTGATTTTGGGTTTTGGTGGCATTTTCACGGTTCTCCTGTTTCGTAATTTATGTTATATAATGTAAATTATATATTGCGGCTGTGAGATTGTCAATAGTCTTCTTTTTTATGTCAATTTTTTGTAATTTATGTGGTGAAAAACGGATAAAAGATTGAAAAAATGATCGGAATACCACATAATATTGTTAAAAGTTTAAGAGAAACAGGCGAATGAAACGCAAAGTTGACAAAACGAAACGGCAGATTGGTGGCCTTTTTGCATGTCAGACAGTAGAATGTGTGAAAAGATTTGAATAAAACGGAGGTATTCAATGACATGACATTAGGACAAAAGCTAAAGGCATTACTAAAAGAAAGCGGGATGACGCAGGAGGACTTGGCGGAGCGGTTGGAGGTATCCCGTCAGGCAGTCGGGAAATGGGTCAATGATAAGGGGATACCCGAAGTGGCGAAGCTGGTACAGATCAGTGATCTGTTCGATGTGTCGTTGGATTATCTGTTGAAAGAAGACTGTACGGAAAAGAATACGCAAAATGCGGCGGAAGCAGACGTATCAAGACAAGCTGCACGAAACAGCGGGTATTATGTCAGCAAAGAGATGCTGGACGGATATCTGTCTTACAGCAGACAGAGGGTAAGGCAGATTACGACGGGGATCGGTCTTTTTTTCTTTTCAAATGTTTTTGACTGTTTTGGCAGTGAGAACAAGATTCTGTCAATGCTTTACTGGTTGACGATGATAACGGGCGTGTGCATGATCATCGCGGCCGTGATCATTTTGTTTGCCGGTTCAGAAATGGACATGTTTTTCCGGAACGAATTGGAAATGGCAGTCGGAAATGCCCTTAGCTGGATCGCCGATACGATATGGATCGTACTTATGGTATGGGCGGGAATGTTGATGCACGTTGACAGCGTTATCATCCAAAATGCGCAGCACGCTCAAAAAAGCGCCCCTGAGAAACGATACCGCTGGGTTTACGCGGCATTGCCGGTGACAGCACTTGCGGTTTTGATCGGATTTTTGACGGACGTATGGAGGCCCTATGCGCCGATTCTTATTTTGTTTTGCTGTCTGTTGGTCACGACGTGCAAATTGCTGATAGAAAAGGAGGAAAAACGATGAAAATATTTGTACAAAAAAGGATTCTGCTTGCAGGTATTCTTGTAGGCAGTTTATGTCTTAGCACGGGATGCGCCGCAAAACAAGAAGAAAAATATACGAGGGAAGAACTGGGTAATCTGGCGGAAATCAGGATTTATACGGCAGAAGATGGAGAACTTGTCAAAACAATCACGGATGAGGAACAGTTGTATCAGTATCATCAGGTTTCGCTCTATGAGGAAACGTATCGCCAACAAGAATTAAGTCAGGAGATGGAGGACGCAAAAGAGCAGTATCATCTGGTTTCCTACAAGTATCCTGCAGCTCGGTTCGGCAAAAAGGATTTGGAAAAACTCATGACCATTACCGTATATGAGGACAAAAATATCATTAAAATGACGGTTGCGGACGAAAGCATCAAAGCCTTTTCCCTGCCGGAAGAATTTTTGACTTTTTACTATGAGGTTACAGAGGAGGATATGGCGTTTTACAGGTCATTGGCGGAGGATTGAAAAATAAGTTGGATGCCCTTATAAATCATAAAGAAGGTGAAGGCTAGTGCGCCTTCACCTCTTTCCACAATTCGTTATAAAGGCTATCCCCGTCTTCTCCGAGATAGACATAGGTTTCCAGATTTTCATACTGTGAAAGATCGGGAAAGGCGATTTCGGAGTTTTTGATGCTCTCGTCCTCGATCAGTTCTCTTGCGGCCACATTCGGAGTGGAATACGTGATGTAATCAAAATTCATCAGCGCAATATCCGCACGGCACATAAAGTCAATGAATTTCTCTGCGTTTTCCTTGTTGGGCGCATTTTTCAAAATCACCCAGGCATCGATCCAGATATTCGTCCCTTCCTCGGGGATCACATAGACCAGATCGGGGTTTTCCTTTTGGGTATAGATTGCCTCGCCGGAGTAGATCACACCGATGGCGGCTTCCCCGCCGATCATCTTGTCGCGCACCTGATCGACAACATAAGCCTGCACTAACGGCTTTTGCTCGATCAACAGATTCTTGGCGGCGGTCAGTTCGGTAAGATCCAGAGTATTCATGGAATCCCCATTCCGTTTCTCCGCCACCATAAAGGCGTCACGCACGGAGTCCTGCATTAAAATATTGTCTGCGTATTTTTTATCCCAGAGCTGTTCCCAGCGGGTAATCGGCTCATCCACCATCGTCTTGTTATAGAGGATGCCGACGGTACCCCAGCAGTAGGGGATGGCATACTTGTTTTCGGGATCGAAGCCGCAGGACTGCTCATAGTATTGTTCACCGATATTTTCTTTTGCGTTCGGCATATTATTATAGTTGATTTCGGAAAGCATACCGTTCTCGATCATGCGGCTGATCATATAGTCTGATGGGCAGGCGATATCATAAGCGACAGCTCCGGACTCCACCTTAGGGTACATACTCTCGTTTGTCTCAAATTCATCGTAGATCACCTTGATGCCGGTTTCTTCCTCAAACATGCGGATGGTCTCCGGATCGATGTATTCTCCCCAGTTATAGACGATGACCTGTCCGTTTACGCCTTTGTCTGACGAAGCACAGCCGCACAGGGAAACGGCAGTAAAGGAAACAGCGAGCGCAAAGGTTATTTTGCCAAAAGATTTCTTATTTTTTCTCATTTTTCCCTCCATATCGGAGTTCTTTTTCCTTCTTATCAGGAGACAGATTGATTAGAATCAATAGTGTTAAAACAATTACAAAGATCAGTGATGAGAGTGCATACATTTCCGGCTTGATTCCCTTTTTGATCTCTGTATATATTTTAGTGGAAAGGGTATCCACGCCGACGCCTTTGGTAAAGTGGGTGATGATGAAATCGTCCAGGGACATCGTAAAGGCCATCAAAAACCCGGAAAGGATGCCGGGTAACAGGTCGGGAAACACTACCTTGAAAAAGGCGTTGAGCGGAGAGGAGCCAAGGTCGAGCGCCGCCTCAAAGGTGCTCGGATTTAACTGTTTCATGCGGGGCATCACGCTTAAGATCACATAGGGGATATTAAAGGTGATATGTGACAGTAAAATGGTGCCCATGCCGAAACGGATCCCCAGACTGATATAGAGCAGCATCAGGGAAACGCCCGTGACAATGTCGGCGTTTAACATGGGAATGTTGGTGATTCCCATGAGGATCGATTTTGCCTGTCGTTTCATACCTGTCATGGCGATGCAGGCAATGGTCCCGATAACGGTGGCGAACAGGGAGGAAACCAGCGCAATCACCAGCGTATTGAACAGCGCCCGCAGGATCTCCTCGTTTTGAAACAGGGCGATATACCATTGGAGGCTGAAACCGCCCCATTTTGCCCGCGTTTTGCTTGCATTGAAGGACAGCACCATCAGCGTGCCGATGGGGGCGTACAGGAAAAGAACAATCAGTGCTATGTAGATTTTTTTCGCTGCGTTTTTCATAGCATCGAGCCCTCCCCGTCCTTGTCAAAAATGGCGGATAATACCATATTGACTAAAATAAAGATCATCAGCACCATGGACAGGCCGCTGCCCAGATGCCAGTTGGATGTCTTGGTAAATTCCAGGTCGATCACGTCACCGATCAGCAAGATTTTGCCGCCGCCAAGCAGCGAGCTGATGACGAAGGTGGTGAGTGCCGGAATGAACACCATGGTAATACCGCTGATAATGCCCGGAATCGAGAGGGGCAGAATGATGCGGAAAAAGGTATGGATGTGACCGGCTCCCAAATCGTGTGCGGCGTTGATCACGTTGGGATCTATTTTTGCCAGCGCGTTATATAAGGGCAGGATCATAAAGGGCAGAAAGTTATACACCATGCCGAGGATGATCGCCGCCGGTGTGTTGATGATCTTTAAGGTCGGCAGATGCAGAAAAGTGAGCACATGGTTGATGACGCCGTTTTTCTCAAGCAGTGTCTGCCAGGCAAGGGTGCGCAGCAGAAAGTTCATCCACATCGGCAGGATAAAGATCAGGATAATAAAATTATGCCTCCTTACCTGCACCTGAGCCAGGATCATTGCCAGAGGATAGGCGAGCAGGAAGCAGATGACGGTGCTGATTAACGACAGCAGGAGGGAGAGACGCAGTGCCTTTGCGTGTCCCGCGGAAGCAATCGCGGTAATGTTTTCCAGGGTGAAGGCGCCCGTCCTGTCAGTCAGACCGTAGTAGACAACCATGCCCAGAGGTACGATGATAAAAAGTCCTGACCAGAAAAGATAAGGGACGGATAACCAATTCTTCTTAGATGTCAATTGCAACAGCCTCCTCGTCTTCAGATTCCGGTTTGTTCATGATCTGGATATTGAAGGGGTCCACCTGAATGCCTACTTCCTTTCCGACGGGGAAAAGGGTCGTGGAGTGCACCAGCCATTCATATCCGTTTGCGGTGACTTCCATTTCATAGTGCACGCCCTTAAAAATAAGGTGTGTGACAACGCCCTTTATAATGCCTGCATCCGGTTCCACCAGCATCACGTCCTCGGGGCGGATCACCGCGTCCACAGGTTTGTTTTCGCCAAAGCCCGTATCCACGCAGGCAAAGCGCGTACCTAAAATTTCCACCACCTCGTCTTTGATCATGGTGGCGGGAATGATGTTGCTGTCCCCGATAAAGTCCGCCACAAAAGCATTCTCAGGCTCGTTGTAGATGGATTCCGGGGAGCCGATCTGCTGGATATAGCCCTGGTTCATGACCACGATGGTATCAGACATGGTGAGGGCTTCCTCCTGATCGTGTGTCACATAAACAAAGGTGATGCCAAGTTCATTCTTCATGCGGATCAGTTCGTACTGCATCTCTTGGCGAAGCTTTAAGTCAAGCGCTCCCAGCGGCTCATCCAAAAGAAGGACCTTGGGCTCGTTGACGATGGCTCTGGCGATGGCGATCCGCTGCTGCTGACCGCCGCTTAAAGAATCCGGCATACGGTTTTCATAGCCTTCCAGATTTACCAGTTTGAGTGCATAGCGAATTTTGTCGTCTATATAGCTTTTGGTTTTTTTCTTGATCTTTAAGCCGAAGGCGATGTTTTCCGCAATTGTCATGTGTGTAAAAAGGGCGTATTTTTGAAAGACTGTATTCAGCTGCCTTTTGTTGGGCGGGATGCGGGTGATATCCTGTCCGTCAAAGACCACGCGGCCCGTATCGGGATTGGCGAAGCCGCCAAGGATGCGCAGCGTTGTGGTTTTGCCGCAACCGCTGGGACCGAGCAGGGTGACAAATTCATTTTCATGGATGGACAGGTTTAATTCATCCAGCACCATCTGTCCGTCAAAGGATTTGGAAATATCAACCAGTTGGATCAGTTCTTTATTCATAAGAGTAAGCCCTCCGCATCATATGTTTATCTTATATGCAGTGCAAGCTCAAAAAAGCTGTCAGACACTGCGCAGTATTAAAAATTCGGCGGCGTGCTGATCCACAAAAAGACTGCGCCGCTCTTTGCGCCTGCTTTGATATAATGTTCCGAGTCCGGTCTGAAATAGAAGGTGTCACCTTTTTTCGCACGGATGCTGCGATTGCCAAGGATGACGGTGAGAGAACCGGAGAGCACATAACCAAATTCCTCCCCCTCATGCGGCTGGTCGGGATAAGTGGAACCGCCGGGATCCAATGTGACGCGAATCGGTTCCATCATGTTCTTTTGCGCGTTCGGAATGATCCACTCAATCTTGTTGTGGAGCTCCGTATCCACCTTTTCGAAGAAATCTTCCGGGCGAAAAACGATCTGCTCGTCGTCCGCGTCGTTGAAAAAATCTTTTAAGCTGGTGCCGAGACACTGCAAAATGTCAATCAGCGTGGCAATCGAAGGCGAAGTTACGTCGTTTTCCAACTGGCTGATAAAGCCTTTGGAGAGTTCGCAGCGATCCGCAAGCTCCTCCTGCGTCAATCCTTTCTTATTTCGAAGTTCTCTTATTTTACTGCCGATATCCGTCTTACTGCCTGTGCCGTCCATCGTTTCCTCCGTTTTGAATTGCTGCTGATGGCAGGCTTTGATCAGAAAGTCTGCGATTCAGTAAATATAAACTAAAAGTTTACTGCTGCTAAACATACTGTATCTCATTATACAGCACTGCTTCTGTATGTCAATGGAAAAATGTAAAATAATATCAAAATTTAAGGATTAACAAGACGAAGATAATATGGTAAAATATTTGGTAGTAATTTGGAGTGCAGGAAAATTCTGACAGGAACGGTTGGAAAACGGTGTGCAGAATCCTGAAAAGACTTCTAAAATGCTGAGAAAGGGCGTGGTTATGGCGATGAGTCAGGATAAATATGTTGCCTATGTGTCTACCTATACGACGGCAAAGGAAGACAATTACGGCATCAAGATTTACGACGTGGATCTGAAAAACGGCAGGATGACCGAGAAGAATCAGGTTGAGATCACCAATTCTTCCTATATTACGATTTCCCACAATGAAAAATATCTATATTCCATTACGGATTTCGGTGTGGAGGCATATAAGATCCTGCCGGGCGGAGATCTGGAGGTCATCAATGAGGGGACGATCAACGGCATGAGAGGCTGTTATCTGTCCACGGATTATGAAGATAAACTTCTTTTTGTGGGCGGCTATCATGACGGTAAGATCACCGTGCTGCGTCTGCGGGAGGATGGCGGTGTCGGTGAGATTACCGACGAAGTGTATCACAAGGGGCTTGGCAGCATTGCGGAGCGGAATTTCAGACCCCATGTAAACTGTGTAAAGATGACGAGGGACAATCATTATCTATGTGCCGCCGATCTGGGGCTTGACCATGTGAATGTCTATCGTGTGGATCATGTGAATGGAAAATTAAAGCCGATTGATATGATCCGAAGTGAGCAGGAATCTGCGCCGCGCCATCTGAAATTTTCCAAAGACGGCAGCATTCTCTACATTGTGCATGAATTGAAAAATTATATTGATGTTTATACTTATAAGGAGATAAATGACAATCCTGAGTTTGAAAAGATTCAGACTATCTCCACCTTAAATGATTACCATGCGGGCGGTTCTGCCGCCAGTGCCCTCAATATTTCGGATGACTTTAAGTATCTGACCAGTTCCAATGCAGGAGATAACAGCGCGATTGTTTATAAGATCGATCAAAAGACGGGGTTGCTTGAGAAAGTTTTCTGTCTGCCGATCAGCGGAGATTATCCCAAGGACGCAGCGTTGTTCCCTGACAATAAGCACCTTGTCTCTTTAAACCATGAGTCAAACACGATGACTTTTTTCACAGTTGATATGAAGAATGGGCTTTTGATAATGAATGGCAGGGAAATCAAGGTGGAACAGCCAAACTGCATCATCTTTCACAAGCTTGTGCAATAGGCCGGCGATGGAAGGTTTTGAGGAAAAGCGCCGTAAGATAGAATAGCGAAGGAGCCTCCTGCATATACATTTACCAGTATAAGCAGGAGGTTTTTTTATGGATATCTTACAGAATAGTACATATGACCTCTATCGAGATATACAGCACAGAACGGGGGGAGAAATCTACCTGGGCGTGGTGGGCCCTGTGAGGACGGGGAAATCTACCTTTATCAAGCGGTTTATGAATCTTTTGGTATTGCCTTACATGGAGGATGAAAACGAGAAGGAAAGGGCACAGGATGAGATGCCGCAGAGCGCGGGAGGAAAGACCATCACCACCACGGAGCCGAAATTTATTCCCAAAGAAGCGGCGCATGTGAAGTTGGGAGCGGATATCGATGTGAAAGTGCGGCTGGTGGACTGCGTGGGCTACATGGTGGACGGTGCTGCGGGTCACATGGAAAAAGAGGAAGAACGTCTGGTGAAGACACCATGGTCGCTGGAGGAGATCCCTTTTACAAAGGCGGCGGAGATCGGCACCAGAAAGGTCATCCGCGATCATTCCACGATCGGCATCGTGGTCACTTGCGACGGTTCTTTTGGAGAGCTTCCCAGAGAGAGTTTTTTGGAGGCGGAGGAACGCACCATCAAAGAACTGCAGGCGCTCGGAAAACCTTACATTGTGCTCCTTAACTCAGAGAAACCCTATGCGGAGGAGACGAGGACGCTTGCCGACGAGATCAGCGAGAAGTATCAGGTCACGGTGATGCCCGTCAACTGCGAGCAGTTAAAGAAAGAGGATATCAACCATATCATGGAAAATATCCTTTACGAGTTCCCGCTCACCATGGTTGAATTTTATATGCCGAAGTGGGTGGAAATGCTGCCCTGTGATCATAAGATGAAGAAAGATATCATTGCACAGCTCAAGCTTTTGATGACGAAGCTGAATCATATCCGTGATATCACCGCGGACAGTTTTGTTTTGGAAAGCGAGTATGTGAAAAAATGTAAACTTGACGGCATCAATATGTCGGACGGCAGCGTGCGTATTATGCTGGATGTGGACGATGCCTATTACTACGAGATGTTGAGCGAGCTGGTAGGAGAGAATATCGGCAGCGAATATCAACTCCTTGCGACACTGCGGGAGATGGCGAAAATGAAGCGGGAGTATGTAAAGGTACTCCATGCGCTGGAAGCGGTGCGCTATAAGGGGTACGGCGTAGTGATGCCGGATCGCGAAGAAATCGTGCTGGAAAAGCCCGAACTCATCAAGCAGGGTAATAAATTCGGCGTCAAGATCAAAGCCGAGAGTCCCAGCATCCATATGATCAAGGCAAGCATCGAGACGGAAATTTCGCCAATTGTGGGGACGGAGGAGCAGGCGAGGGATCTGATTCAGTTTATCACCGATGCCGATACCGGCGAGGAAGGCATCTGGGCAACGAATATTTTCGGCAAGACCGTGGAACAGCTTGTCAATGACGGTATCACAGGGAAACTTTCCATGATCAACGAGGAGAGCCAGATCAAACTTCAGGAGACCATGCAGAAAATCGTCAACGACTGTAATGGTGGGATGGTTTGTATCATAATTTAACAACTCAGCCAGAACATCATCTGAATGGCAAATCATGCTTGCATGAATTTGACAGACAGGTGATGTTCTGAGGGAGTGCCATATAATGTGCAGAACGATAATTTAGATGCCAAACCGAAAAGAGTGTGATATACTTACCATAAAAAGGGAAAGGCGGTAAACATATGAATCCTGTATATGATAAACTCTTAAAATGCTTTGACTGCTATAAAGCAAAGATCGACTTTGAGCCCAAGGTGGCGGTGGTGTTAGGTTCCGGTCTCGGTAACTTCGCAAAGGTCGTGGATGTGAAAGCGGAACTCCCCTACAGCGAGATCGAGGGCTTCCCCGTATCCACTGTGCCGGGACATGCCGGGAAATTCATCTTCGGCTATATCAATGAAGTGCCCGTTGTGCTGATGCAGGGGCGCGTACATTATTATGAAGGATATCCGATCACGGACGTGGTGCTGCCCACCCGCCTGATGAAAATGATGGGAGCAAAGATACTGTTTTTGACCAATGCTTCGGGCGGCATCAATCCTGCCTTCCATGCGGGCAGCCTGATGCTGATCAAAGATCATATTTCCATTTTCGCACCGAATCCTTTGATTGGTCCGAACATTGACGAGTTGGGGACAAGATTTCCCGATATGTCCCATGTTTACGACGAGGACTTACAGGAGATCATTCGCAGCACGGCAAAGGGAAATGGCACGGAACTGTTTGAGGGCGTGTACGCGCAGCTGACGGGACCCTCTTTTGAGTCGCCCGCCGAGATCCAGATGCTCTATAAGATGGGAGCGAGCGCAGTCGGCATGAGCACCGTAGTGGAAGCGATTGCGGCAAATCACATGGGGATGAAGATCTGCGGCGTGTCCTGCGTCAGTAATCTGGCGGCAGGCATGAACAGTGCGCCCCTGACGCACGAGGAAGTGCAGGAGGCGGCGAATGCGGTCGCGCCTAAGTTTGAGAAACTGCTGATGGAGTCGATTACGAAATTTAAGACGTTGATCTGACGGAAAGCCGGAGTTTCCAATATACGGACGGCGGAGAAAAGCAGAGAGGATGGGAAGATGACATTTCCCCCAAAAACGGAGAGAATAGATATGGAAAGCGACCGTTTATCTCAGGAAGAAATAAAAGGATTGATTAAGAAGGCGATTGAGGCGAGAAGGAAATCCTACTCGCCTTATTCCCATTATCAGGTAGGGGCGGCGCTGCTTACGGCGGACGGGCAGATCATTACAGGCTGTAATATCGAAAACGCGGCGTACGGACCGAGTAATTGTGCGGAGCGGACAGCCTTTTTTAAGGCGGTCAGTGAGGGAATATGCGACTTTTCCGCGATTGCCATTGTAGGCAGTCCCGAGGGGGAGGAGCTGACACAGTATGCTTATCCCTGCGGCGTATGCAGGCAGGTGATGCGGGAGTTCTGCGAGCCGTCGCAGTTTCAGATCATTGTGGCTAAGGCAGAGGATGATTATCGCGTGATGACACTGGCGGAACTGCTCCCCGAAAGCTTTGGACCTGAAAACCTGCGCGAGGAATAGCCGAAGGCTTTTCGAGCTGCACTGCTACAAGACTAGGAGGCATATCCATGTTACAGGAGAGAGAACACCAGACCCGCTGCGGCATCATCCACTATTGGATCAATAAAAAGTCGGAGTCACAAGTGACGCTCGTTTTCCTGCCCGGTCTGACGGCGGATCATCATCTGTTTGATAAACAGTTAGCATATTTCGAGGGAAAGTACAGCATTTTTGTCTGGGATGCGCCGGGACACGCCGCTTCCTGGCCCTTTGACTTTACATTTGATCTGTTTGACAAGGCAAAGTGGTTGGATGAGATTCTGGTGGCGGAGGAATTGATGAATCCTGTCATTATTGGGCAGTCGATGGGCGGCTATGTGGGACAGGCGTACGCGCAGTTGTTTCCTGAAAAAATGAAAGGCTTTGTCTCCATCGACTCGGCGCCTTTGCAAAGAGAATATGTGACGGCGGCGGAAATCTGGCTGTTAAAGAGGATGGAGCCTGTCTATCGTTATTATCCGTGGAAATGGCTGCTGCAGTCGGGGACGAAGGGAATCGCTGTTTCGGAATACGGAAGAAAGCTGATGTACGATACTATGAAGGGCTATGAAGGACAGAAGGAACGATATGCGAAACTGTCGGGGCATGGTTTTCGTATGCTGGCGGAGGCGATGGAGAAGGATCTGCCCTATCGCATTCCCTGTCCGGCGCTTTTACTATGTGGGGAAAAGGATCATGCCGGTTCCTGCATCCGTTATAATAAAGCATGGCATAAAAAGACCGGAATCAGGCTGGAATGGATTCAAAATGCGGGACACAATTCCAATACGGATGCCCCGGAGACAGTGAATCATCTGATTGAAGAACATGTGAAACAGAGTGAATCATGAATCATGTATATGGGGAAGTGAGAAACTTCTTCTTCGATGTGCAATTTTTCATTGTGATGCGTTTCGGAAACACTGGATGATACAGAGTGAAAGAGGAGGAAACGGATAAGATATGAATTACAGATTTTACAATGCAAGAATCCTTACCATGGAAACGACAGATATCATGGAAGGGGAACTCTGGGTGCAGGACGACAAAATCCTCTACGTGGGAGAGGGCGGCGACGCGGCGGCAATCTGCCAGTCCCTTTCCATCGAGAGCATTCTTTGGGACAGGGAGATCGACTGTAACGGGAATCTTTTGATGCCGGGATTTAAGGATGCCCATACCCATTCCGCCATGACATTTCTGCGCTCTTTTGCAGATGATCTGTCGTTGCAGGACTGGCTGTTCAAGCAGATATTTCCCATGGAGGCGAAACTGGACGGGGAGATGATCTATCACCTGACGAAGCTGGCTGTATTGGAGTATCTAACCAGCGGTATCACTTCTATTTTTGATATGTATCTGACTCCGGAGACGACGGCGAAAGCCTGCGTGGAAATGGGGATGCGCTGCGTGCAGGTCAATACCACCAGCAGACAGGAGGATTTTGAAGAAGCGCTTGCGCAGATGGAGGAGCGGTATTATACATTGAACCATTACGATCCGCTGCACTCCTATTTTATCGGGTTTCATGCGGAATACACCTGTTCCAGGGCGCTTTTGGAACGGGTAGCGGAGATGGCGCATAAATATCAGGCGCCTGTGTACGGACATATCAGTGAGACAAAAGCGGAGGTGGAGGGTTGTAAGGAGCGCTACGGAGTAACGCCGCTGCGGCTTATGGATGACATGGGCATGTTTGATTACGGCGGGGGTGGCTATCACTGTGTCTGGACGACCGAGGAGGACATGGAAATCCTGCAAAAAAGAAAGATGAGCGTTATTACAAATCCGGGCTCCAACACGAAGCTTGCCAGCGGCATTGCACCTATTTCCGAATATTTGAAACGGGGGATCAATGTAGCAATCGGCACGGACGGACCTGCCAGCAACAATTGTCTCGATATGTTTCGGGAGATGTTTCTGGTGACGGGGCTTGCCAAATTGAGAGAAGAAGATGCGGCGGCGGTGGATGCGTTGGAAGTGTTGAAAATGGCAACGGTAAACGGTGCAAAAGCCATGAATCTGACGGACTCGGATGTGCTGGCGGCGGGAAAACAGGCGGATCTCATTATGATCGATCTCCATCAGCCAAACATGCAGCCTCTCAACAATATCGCGAAGAATCTGGTTTACAGCGGCAGCAAACAGAATGTAAAGATGACCATGATCAGGGGCAGGATTCTGTATGAAAACGGACAGTTTACAAATGCGTATGATGTAGAGGAAATATATAGAAAGGCAAACGAGATCATAAACAGTCTCAGGTAAGGTAGGGATGGAAGCTTTTATTTTTATATGCCTGATTCTGCTTGCCATTGTGCTTATTATGACAAAGGAGTATGTGGACAGCAGAAAATTTCTCGAAAAAAGGCTGCAGGAGATTTATGCGGGCTATGGCAAGTACCCCGAGCGGACTTACGGAGCAGAGGAGCTTGCTCATATCAGCATGTATTATCAAAAACATCGGACGGCAGATCAGATCGATGACATTACCTGGAACGATTTGAATTTGGACGCGATCTATCAACGGTTGAACACTTGTCTGTCGGCGGCGGGTGACGAGTATCTTTATTACCGTTTGAGAACACCGGCAAAAGATGTGGACGAGCTCTTGTATCTGGAGAAGCGCATTCGCTTCTTTATGGAGAATGCAAAAGAACGGCATAAACTGCAAAAGATATGCTTTCAGCTCGGCAGGACGGGAAGACACTCTATTTATGAATATTTGGATCATCTGGATCTTTTGGGGGAACGGCAGAGCGGCAAATATTTTTTATGGGATTTTCTCGTATTTGTGAGTATCGGGGTCATGTTTCTTTCTCTTCCGGTGGGACTGATCTGTCTGTTTGGTGTGCTCTGCCATAATCTGATCGGTTATTTTAAGGAGTTTCGGCAGGTGGAGCCCTATATCACCAGCTTTGCCTATGTGAGAAGACTGCTTCTGGGTACGGAGGAGCTTGGGAAAGCGGATAGCAGTGAAATTGCGGAAGAAATCAAAGAGGTGCGGGAAATCAATCGAAAGCTGCACGGTTTTATCAAAAGCTCTTATCTGATTACGGGGGCAGGGCAGGGAAACGGAAATCCTCTGGAGGTGGTGTTTGACTATCTGCGGATGATGTTTTATCTGGATCTGATCCGTTTTAACAAGGCGCTGCATGACCTGCGCAGATATATGGGAGAAGTTGACAGACTGATCACGGTGATCGGACAGCTGGAGTGCGCCGTGGCGGTCGCCTCATATAGGGAGAGTCTGGGAGAAAAATGGTGTGAGCCAAAGCTTCGTGAGGAGGTCGGGCGTGACTTGTTTCTGCGGGCAAAGGGGTTGTATCATCCGCTGCTGCAGAATGCTGTGTCAAACGATTTGTGCGCGAAAAAAGGGGTACTTCTGACCGGCTCAAATGCTTCCGGAAAGTCGACCTTCCTGCGAGCCGTGGCGGTGAACGCGCTGCTGGCCCAAACGGTGCATACTTGTGCGGCAACGGCGTATGAAGCGCCCTTTTATCGTATCTGTTCTTCCATGTCCCTGCGGGACGATCTGGCTGGCGGCGACAGCTATTATATGGTGGAGATCAAATCCATCAAACGCATAATTGACCAAGCTGGTCAGGGCGGTGGACGCCCTGTACTTTGTTTTGTGGACGAGGTACTGCGGGGTACCAACACGGTGGAGCGGATCGCGGCATCCACGCAGATCATGAAAAAGCTGGCGGCGGGACCTGCGCTCTGCTTTGCGGCCACCCATGATATTGAACTGACAAAACTTTTGCGGCAGGAATACGATAATTATCATTTTGAGGAGCGGATCGAGGAGAATGATATTTTCTTTCCTTATCTGCTGATGGAAGGTCCGGCATCTACCAGAAATGCGATCGCGCTTTTGAAAATGCTGCAATACGACGAAGGCATCACTGCGGAAGCGGAAGCAATGGCGGAGCGGTTTTTGCGGGAAGGGAACTGGACGTAACAGGGTCAGAGAGGAAACGATATGAAGGTAACAATCTACACAGACGGCGCGGCGCGCGGCAACCCAGAAGGTCCGGGTGGTTACGGTACGGTACTGCAATATATTGACAGCAAGGGGACACTGCACGAAAGAGAGTACTCCGCCGGCTATAAAAAGACCACCAACAACCGTATGGAACTGATGGCGGCGATCGTGGGGCTGGAGGCGCTCACAAAACCCTGTGAAGTACTCTTGATTTCCGATTCCCGATATGTGACGGACGCTTTTAACCAAAACTGGATCGAGGGCTGGCTGTTAAAGGGCTGGAAGACGGCGGGAAATAAGCCCGTCAAGAATATAGATCTGTGGGAAAGGCTGCTGCGGGCGATGGAGCCCCACCGTGTCACCTTTCAGTGGGTGAAAGGGCATGACGGACATCCGGAGAACGAGCGCTGTGACAAACTTGCCACCACAGCCGCCGACGGTACAGATTTACTTGACGATACTGTCTAAGTGGTGGTATCATGGAACAAGAGAAAGCCGTTAGGCATTTTAAAGCAACGTGAAAAGAGAGGGATAGAGACAGATGACAAATTTAATATTATTTTTGAATGCTTTTTTATCTTATCTGTTGGTGTTTGTACTGATCGTTGCACTGGTGATCGTTGCCTGTGTCATTGGTGTCAAGTGGAGAAAGAGTAAGGACGCGAAGGCGGCGCTTGCGGAAGGTACGGATGCGGCGGGCGGTAATCCGACGGCTTGAACGTTACGAGAATGAAGGTGAAGGGTGTTCCGGATGCGGACGCCCTTTCGGTTTTTTGGCTGGAGGAGGAAACCAATGGCAAAATCCGGCAACCAAAAGTTAAAATTATTATATCTCGTAAAGATTCTGGAGGAACAGTCCGACGAGGAACACTGCCTGAGCGCACAGGCGCTGATCGATGCGCTGGCAGCCTACGGGATCAGCGCGGAGCGAAAGAGTGTCTACAACGATATCGCGCAGCTCATTGACTTCGGTTACGATATCGTGCTGGTCAAGGCAAAGACAGGCGGCGGTTATTATCTGGCGGGCAGGGATTTTGAACTGGCGGAGTTAAAGCTTTTGGTGGAGACTGTGCAGGCTTCCCGGTTTCTGACAGTCAATAAATCGCGGGAGCTGATCTCTAAGATCGAGAAACTTGCTTCGAAGGCGCAGGCGGGTCAGCTGCAGCGACATGTCTATGTGGCAAACCGCATCAAGACCGCAAACGAGAGCATTTATTATGTGGTGGACGATATTCACAGAGCGATCCAGAACAACAGGCAGATTTCCTTTCAATATCTGGAGTGGACGCTCGCGCGTGAACTTACGCCGCGCAGGGACGGAAAGGCTTATCAGGTCAGCCCCTGGGCGCTTACCTGTAAGGACGAGAATTATTATCTGATCGCTCACGACAGCGAGGAGGATAAGATCAAACACTTCCGCGTGGATAAGATGGCGAAGATAGAGGTATTGGAAGATAAGAAGCGGGAAGGAGCGGCGCTTTTTGAACGCTTCGATATTGCGGACTATGCCAATAAGACCTTTGGTATGTACGGAGGCAGAGAGGAGACAGTCACCCTGCTCTTTGAAAATCACCTGATCGGGGTGGTCATGGACCGCTTCGGCAGGGAGGCGCCCGTCCGCAAGCGGGATGAAGGACATTTTTCCGTGAGAGTCCGGGTCGCGGTCAGCGGACAGTTTTTTGGCTGGCTGACGGGATTGGGTGGGGGCGCCCGAATCGTGGCGCCCGAGGATGTGAAGGAGGCTTATATGACCCATTTGCGCGAGACTTTGGCGGGATATGAGGAAAATACGGATTGTCAATGATTTTTTTAAGGGATATGTCACAAAAAGACATATCCCTTTTTGGTACTATTTTATAAGCTTTTCACGGAGAAGGACATTGACATAACTCTTATCTTGACGTATACTGTTCCTAAACCGCAATATATTGTGCCATTATGTTAACTGACACTATATTTTGTGGAAACGCGATGGGAATGTGAAAACAAAGGAAGTTACGAAGGACAGCGGCAAAATGCTCTGACATGGAGGGGAGTATGGGTAGTAAATTCGATTCAGACAATGCGGATGGTGAAGATTACGGTTTAAAATACCATCCCGAAAAAGGCGTGAAGGTGATCAAAAAGGACGGCAGCCTGGAGGCTTTCAATGTCCAGAAGGTGATCGACGCCGTGGGAAAGAGCGCATACCGCGCCCTGACCAAATTTACGGAGGAGGAAAAGCGCCATATCTGTCAAACGGTCATTGATAAGGTGAACGAGCTTGACGAGGAGCAGATCCCCATTCAGATCATGCACAATATCGTGGAAAGCGCGTTGGAGGATGTGAAGCCCATCGTGGCAAAGAGCTACCGCGATTACCGTAATTACAAGCAGGACTTTGTGCGCATGATGGACGACGTTTATAAAAAGAGCCAGTCGATCATGTACATTGGCGACAAGGAGAACGCTAATACGGACAGCGCCCTTGTCTCCACAAAACGAAGCCTGATCTTTAACCAGTTTAATAAGGAATTGTACCAGAAATTTTTTATGACGACGGAGGAAATTCAGGCGTGTCGGGACGGTTATATCTATGTTCATGATATGTCGGCAAGGCGGGATACCATGAACTGCTGCCTCTTTAATGTGGCGGAGGTTCTTTCCGGCGGTTTTGAAATGGGTAATATCTGGTACAATGAGCCGAAGACGCTCGACGTAGCATTCGATGTCATAGGAGACATCGTTTTAAGTGCGGCGAGCCAGCAGTATGGCGGTTTCACGGTGCCGGAGGTAGATAAGATCTTAGAGCCCTATGCGGAGAAATCGTATAAGAGAAATGTTGCCAAGTATAAGAAGCTTGGCATTGACAAAGAGACTGCGGAAGCGGAGGCGCTTGCCGATGTGACGAAAGAGTTTGAGCAGGGCTTTCAGGGCTGGGAATACAAGTTTAATACGGTGGCAAGCAGCAGAGGCGATTATCCGTTTATTACGGTCACGGCAGGCATCGGTACGGGTCGTTTTGCGAGACTGGCGACGATACAGATGCTCAATGTGCGCAGAAAAGGACAGGGCAAGAAAGAATGCAAAAAGCCTGTGCTTTTCCCGAAAATCGTATTTTTATACGATGAAAATTTACATGGTCCGGGCAAGGAATTGGAAGATGTTTTTGAGGCGGGCGTGAAGTGTTCCGCAAAGACGATGTATCCTGATTGGCTGAGCCTGACAGGGAAGGGCTATATCGCCAGCATGTATAAGCAGTACGGAAAGGTGATTTCTCCCATGGGATGCCGCGCTTTTCTTTCCCCCTGGTATGAGCGGGGCGGTATGCACCCGGCGGATGATAAGGATGTTCCTGTCTTTGTAGGAAGGTTTAATGTGGGCGCCGTGTCTCTGCATCTGCCGATGATTCTGGCAAAAGCCAGACAGGAAGGCAAGGATTTTTATGATGTGCTGGATTATTACCTGAACCTGATCAGACAGCTTCATATCAGGACCTATGCTTATCTGGGCGAGATGCGTGCTTCCACAAATCCGTTAGCTTATTGTGAAGGCGGATTTCTGGGCGGACATTTACAGCTTCATGATAAGATTAAACCGATCTTAAAGTCGGCTACGGCAAGTTTCGGTATTACGGCGTTCAATGAACTGCAGGAGCTTTATAACGGCAAGTCGCTTGTGGAGGACGGCGCGTTTGCGTTGGAGGTTTTAGAGCACATCAATAAAAAGATCAATGAATATAAGGAGGAGGATGGTCATCTTTATGCCATCTACGGCACACCGGCGGAGAATCTCTGCGGTCTGCAGGTGAAGCAGTTTCGGGCAAAGTACGGTATTATTGAAGGGGTTTCCGATAGGGAATATGTGTCGAACAGCTTCCACTGCCATGTGACGGAGGATATTACGCCCATCGAAAAGCAGGATCTCGAGTACCGTTTTTGGGAGATGGCAAACGGCGGCAAGATTCAATATGTGAAATATCCGGTGGATTATAACTTAGGTGCAATCAAAACCCTGATCCGTCGGGCGATGGATATGGGCTTTTACGAGGGAGTCAACCTTTCACTTGCCTATTGTGACGACTGCGGGCATCAGGAACTGGAGATGGATGTGTGCCCCGTTTGCGGCAGCCGTAATCTGACAAAGATTGACCGTATGAACGGCTATCTTGCTTATTCCCGCGTCCACGGTGACACCCGCCTGAGTGATGCGAAAATGGCGGAAATCGCGGAGCGGAAAAGCATGTGAAAACAGCGGTTTTCACATGGGCAGGAGGGAATTGATGAGATACCACAATATAACCAAAGACGATATGCTAAACGGTGACGGCCTGCGGGTGGTGCTGTGGGTTGCCGGCTGTTCTCACTGTTGTAAGGAATGCCAGAATCCGCTTACCTGGGATCCGAACGGCGGCCTTCCTTTCGACGAGGCGGCAAAGCAGGAGATATTTGATCAGCTTGATAAGCCTTATATCAGCGGGATTACTTTTTCGGGCGGAGATCCCCTGCATTCGGCAAACCGCCTGGAAGTGCGCAGTCTGATGGAGGAAATTCATAAGAAATATCCCGAGAAGACGATTTGGCTCTACACCGGGGACAGTTGGGAAGATGTCCTGCATTATCCGATGATGAAGTATGTGGATGTACTGGTGGACGGCGAATTTAAGGTAGCGTTAAAAGATGTGAAGCTTCTCTGGAAGGGAAGTAAGAATCAACGGGTGATAGATGTGCAAAAGAGCTTGGCACAGACAGACCCGGCGACACCCATACTTTATTGCGAGGACTATATGTGATGGAGCATATCAGGATCAAATATTTTACGGACAAGATAGAAAAACTGACTTATATTGACGAAAAATCCGACTGGATCGACTTGCGGGCGGCAGAGGATGTGACCCTGCGGAGAGGGGAGTTTAAGCTGATTCCTTTGGGGGTGGCGATGGAGCTTCCCAAAGGGTATGAAGCGCATGTGGTGCCCAGAAGTTCTACTTTTAAGAATTTCGGCATCATCCAGACCAACCATCAGGGGGTCATCGACTGCTCCTACTGCGGCGATAACGATCAGTGGTTTATGCCTGTCTATGCAGTCAGGGATACGGAGATTCACGTGAATGACCGTATCT
Organism: Lachnospiraceae bacterium UBA3282; assembly: GCA_002361735.1. Lineage (GTDB taxonomy): Bacteria > Bacillota > Clostridia > Lachnospirales > Lachnospiraceae > UBA3282. The sequence continues at coordinate 21,011 of DETS01000059.1, forward strand.
GCCAGTTCCGCATTATGGAGAACCAGCCGAAGCTTGTGTTTGACGAGGTGGAGAGCCTTGACAATGCAGACCGGGGCGGACACGGGAGTACGGGAAAGCAGTAATGATTTAGGATATTCCGTTTATCTATGTATAAGAAAACTCCTTCCAAGACATACTATGGAAAACTATGGTAAGTCTCGGAAGGAGTTTTTATGACGATGAAGAATGATAACTTGCAGGAAAGCAAACAGGGACAGCAGAGCAGCGGTCAAAAAATGACAACGTCCCTGCAGGAGAGTATGTCCTATATGAAGGCGCATATGGCGCCGGATGTCAGTTTTGATGTAGTCTACCGTGTAATCGACGTGGGTGGGAAACAAGCATGTATTTACTTCATTGACGGCTTTTGCAAAGACGAGCTGATGATGAAGATCCTCCAATATTTCATCGGTCTGACACCGGAGGATATGCCGGAGAGCGCCTATGAGATGGCAAAGAAGGCGACGCCCTATGTGGAGGTCGATCTCAAAGACAAATGGGATGATATTATTTACAATATCCTCTCGGGTGTGTTTGCCCTCTTTATTGATGGCTACGACAGATGTGTGCTGATTGATTCCCGTACTTATCCTGCCAGAAGCGTTTCGGAACCGGATAAGGATAAGACCCTGCGCGGCAGCAAGGATGGGTTCGTGGAGACGGTCGTTTTCAATACGGCGCTGATCAGAAGGCGTATCCGCAGTACGGAGCTTCGCATGGAAATGATGAACGCCGGAAAG
>DETS01000061.1:0-9018 GCA_002361735.1 Lachnospiraceae bacterium UBA3282
CTTAACCGCTTGACCATGGAGCCGAAAGATTTCGGTGCAATGCTCCACCGAGCTCACGAAGTGACGCTCGCGTAGTTAATGCCGCAGGCATTTACTACATCCTTAACGAATGCTATGATACCATATCCCACAGTATTTGGCAAGGGGAAAAATACTACATCCGAATAAATCCGAATAAAATTTCTTCTCATTTTTACTTTCTGCCCCGCAAAAACAAACACCACTATTCCCATCATTGGCAGCAACAAAATCAAAGAGGAAACCACACTGTCCGCTTTCCACCCCGAAATGCTCTTTATATTGGTAAAATATTGCAGTATAGACGGTGAAGCATTATTGACCGCATGCAGAAAAACGGCAGGCCATATGGATTCCGATTTACAGGTCACATAGGTCAGGATCATGCCCATAAACACACACATGAGGCACATTGCCCCAAACCCCGTAAAAGGATAGCCAAAATATTCGCGGCCAAAATTATGACCGACATAAGTAAGCGGCCAGTGCCATACGCTCCAGATGATCCCACCGAAAATCACCGCCTTTTTCATGCCCCACAGCCTTATCATCTTAGGCATCATATATCCCCGCCAGCCTGCTTCCTCGCCAAATGCGGCAAAAGAGCCAATAACGCCGGAAACCATCATCATCAAAGGCTGAAACCAGATTATGGACTGCTCCTGTTTCGTCATTTCCAAAACCGTCGGATAGGAAAGGTCGAAAGCCTTCGGTGAAAGTAAAATCATCAGGACGTAACCCAGTTCAAAATAAATCCATGGCAGCATAATTGCCAGCACAAAATACTTCCATTTCCCATCTCGAAAAGAGATGCCAAGAAGCAGGGAGCCCTCGCCTGTCACGGCAAACCCTTCCTCCGTCACCCACCTGGTAAGCAAAACACCCAAAACAGGCAGGAGCATTCCCAGGCTCACAAACTGATCCATGCCGGAAAGCGTACCGTCCGCCATCCAAACATGACCCGAAAGGATATAGGCAAAAAAAGCAGTCCACGACAGCCCGAATGTAAAAGCCAGATAAAGGAAAAGCCGCCTGTTTTCCATTTTTCTATCCATTGATTCCCGCCTCCCTGTTTTGATTGATCCTGCAAGTGATCCGATAAGAAAGCCAAAAGATCATAAGTTCCGCAATCGGAGATAAGACGGAAATCAGCACGACGGCTATGAAATGCCTCTCACACCAGCTTACAAACATGTAGATATTAAAATTCTTAAAAATTCCCAGATTACCGAAGAACAAATACGCCGCGCCCAAAAAAGCGGCGCCCTCTATGAGAGCGGTTTTCACAAGCATCCCCTTTTTTACGCCAAGTGTAAGGAAAAATGGCAGTTCGACGGAAGCCAGTACGAGCAGAAAACCGTAAAACGACATCAAGAATTGTGAAACAGTCCTGAGACACTCGGCGCTATTGGTCTCTCCTGCCACGCTTTGAAATATGATGATCCATATGCTGTTCAGAGAGAACAGAAAATAGACGGCAATTCCGATAAACAAATATTTTGACGCAATATACGCATTCTCCGCAAGCGGAAGCGCCGCAGTATATTGTTTTGTCCTGTTTATCTCATCATGTCTGCAGATTGCGGCAATCCATGAGGACAGCAAAGAAAGGCTGACAATAATAAAGAGCATCGGCAGCATGACCAGTAAACTGTCCCGCAATTCACCGACCGTGATCCCCACCAATTCTCCCGCCTCATTTTCCACCAAACCAAACGACGTAATTGCAGCCATACTTTCTGTCGAATCCGGCGACACGACTGTATCCATGCCGGCTTTCGCTGCACCGGAAATACCTGCTTCTACATTTCCCGGAAACAGAAACCGCAATCCCAAAAAGGCAAGGGTGCATCCAAGCATAAGCAACAAAACCCGCCTGCCCCGAATGCCGACAAAATCCTTATATAACAATCCCGCCACTACGCCACACCCCTCTTTCTCTTTGCAATCCATACCGCCGCAGTGTAAGCGGCGAAGGAAACCACGACCGCCGCCAGTAAAAGCAGATACGATCTGTAGAACATAAATCCTGTCGTCCGCTGATAGATTTCCATAAGGGCGTCATCGTTGTTATCCATCAGGAATGCCCGCAGTCTGTCAAAATGAACCCATCCATATACGATGACACCCGCCAGTAAGGGAATGACGCCTGCGTAGGTGGTTTTCCCCTTTCCCAACACATAGACCAGCAGAAGAAACAAACTGACATACAGTATCATGATGGACGCAAAACTGATAACGACCCCGCAGAATTTTTCAAGAGAAATGATTCCCGTCAGCGACGAGATCACCATACTCATGATCACATCGACCACCACCCCGATCGCAATAAACAGATAACCCGCCAGAAACCTGCTTGCCACCCGTATGCTGACAGAAACCGGCAAAGCAGAAGCAACCTTATAAAAAGACGCCTTCTCGTCATCCGTAATCAGATTCGTGATATCCCCCGTGCAGGCAATGGGAATCAGCATAAACAACAGCAGCACATTGCTCGCAATCATGGTGACACCCGCCTCGGTACTCTCCCCGGAATCGATCAACTGCGTAAACTGCGCATGGATATTCCCAAAGTTATAGCTTAAGACAAACAGAATGGAAACGACAATAACGCCAACAATGACAAACAAATAATTGATCAACTGTTTTTTCAAACAGAAGAAGTCCTTGATCAGCAATCCTTTCATATTTTGCTCTATCCTCCTTGTCAGTTTTGCGACATTTGATATCCTTTTTCCCGATTGGCATAGAAGATCATGATCTCCTCAAGGCCTGCCGATTCTACAATCATTTCCGGATATTTTTTTGCTGCGGTCTTTCTGTCATTTACCAAAATCTCTGCTCCCAGACTTGAAATTTCCGCCGACACGATCAAATCCTTATCAATATTTTTTACCTCATCCTTTTTACAGCGCAGGATACCGTGCTTTTCCAACAGTTCATCCTTGTTTCCTGTAAGGACGATTTTTCCGCCGTCAATAAAGACTACCTCGTCCGCCAGTTTTTCCAAGTCGCCGGTAATGTGTGAGGACAGCAATATAGTATGATCTTCTTCCACGACAAACTCACGGAAAATCTGCAGCATCTCATTTCTTACGATCGGATCAAGCCCCGACGTCGGTTCATCCATGATCAGAAGCTTCGCCTCATGGGAAAGCGCCACCGCGATCTGCAGCTTCATTCTCATTCCTCTTGAGAAACTGCCGCAGGCTTTTTTCGCAGGAAGGGAAAAACGTTTTAAATAGGCAAAGTACGTTTCCTGATTCCAGTTTTTATAGATATTTTTCATAATGGTATTAATCTGCGCGGCTGACAAAAAGTCGTGAAATCCCATCTCATCAAAGACGACGCCGATATCTTCACGGATTGCCACAGAGTCTTTGTCCATGCTTTTCCCAAATACATACACCTCGCCGCCGTCCCTGTTGATCGCATCGAGAATAATCTGGATCGTGGTCGTCTTACCCGCGCCGTTTTGACCGATAAATCCGCATACCGAGCCTTCCGGGACAGAGAAACTCACATCATCCAGCTTAAAATCACCGTAATCCTTTGACACCCCTTTTAGTTCAATGACATTTGCAGTATCTCCCATAACGAACCCCTTTTCTTTCTGGCAAGCTCAGCGTATCGGCACCCTCATTCATCAAATGATAAGTATGTCAGCATATTAGCTAACGCTTCTTCTCCTCATATAAAAGGTGAAGCATTTCCTGTAGCTCCTCTAGTGTGATTTTCGCCTGAACCGCCTTATCCACCGCGCTTTCCATAAGTTCCTGAATATCGAACAGTATCGTCTCTTTGACAATATCGCTATTGATCCCTTTTACGAAACTGCCTTTTCCCGTGACAGAATAAATAAAACCGTCCCGCTCAAGCTCCTCGTAGGCGCGTTTCGTCGTAATAATGCTGATCTTTAAATCCTTTGCCAGAATCCGCATGGAAGGAAGAGCGTCTCCCTCCGCCAGATTGCCTGACAGGATCTGACTTTTGATCTGCTCCTCGATCTGTTCATAGAGGGGCACGCCTGAACTGTTTGAAATTAGGATATCCATGTTGTTTCCTTTTTGTGTTGGGTTGCGTGAATCAGTGTGAACACTTTTCAGATTAGATATTGTATATACTCATTATATACAATTTACAAAGAATGTCAAATAGAATACTCCTATTCATCCCTTTTCCTGATAAAGAGCATGATTTGCACTGCTTCTGCCCCAAATAACAACTATCTTCGTTCCGACTCCCGACTCACTCGTCAGACTCACATCCGCATCCGTCAGATTACAGATATGCTTTACGATCGCCAGCCCGAGCCCCGTTCCCCCAAGTTCCTTCGACCTGCTCTTATCCACCCGATAAAAGCGCTCAAAAATCCTCTCCTGATGCTCCTGCGGAATGCCGATGCCGGTATCCTCTACCGAGAAAGTAATCTGCGTCCCCTCGTTTTGCACTTTTACCAGCACGCTGCCGCCCGGCTTATTATAGCGGATTGCGTTTTCAATCAAATTGTAGATAAGCTCCTGTGCCAGTTCCTTTCCGATATGGACATCCGCTCTGTCATCTCCTTCATAAACTACTTCAATACCATTTTTCGCTGCTCCAAAAGAAAGCATTTCCACACTTTCCTTTGTCATTTCCGCCAAATTTACCACATCGAAAATATCGGTTGCATTTCCTCCATCTAATTGCGAAAGCTTAATGATATCATTGATCAGGGTAAGCAGTCTTGCTGCGCTTTTACGGATTTCCCCCAAAAAGCGCTTGCTCTCTTTTTCATCCACCAGTCCTGCTTCCATCAGCTCTGCATAGCCTGATATCGCCGCAAGCGGCGTCTTTAATTCATGACTTACATTGGCGGTAAATTCCTGCCTTAAATTGGCGGCAGATAGGATTTCCTCATGCTGCAGACGGATTTTTCTTGTAAATGGGATCAGTTCAGGATAACTTTTCCCCTCATCGATATGTTCCATATCGCCTGCCATTTCATCGATCGGTTTCACAATGGCAGAGGTAAGGTAGTGCGATACCAACAGGCAGATGACCGCAAGAAGCAGCGCCGTTGTTAGTACTACCGGAATAGCCGACAAAAAAACGGCTGCAACGCTGTGTGCCTCCTTGCCTACCCTGAGTATCTGTCCGTTATCCAGTTTTTTTGCATAGTAAAATACGCTCTCCGACAGGGTATCTGACTTTCTGATTCCCATACCGGTTCCGGAAGCGATTGCCTCCATGATTTCCGGTCTGTCCATATGGTTGGTAAGCGACCGTTCTTCTACTGCGGAATCGAACAAAACCTTACCGTCCGCATCGATCAAGGTAATTCTTAAGTCATCTATGGTTCGCTCGCAGGAATCTCCATCGATCAATAAATTAACCACAACCGCCAGATCGGAAAAAACCTGTTTTTTTAACTGGGAATAGAACACCGCGGTCATCACGATCGTGGTGATCACCACGGAAAAAAGCGCAATGCCGGTGAATCGTCTGTTTATTTTCTGTCTCATTCCAGCTTATACCCCACATTCCTCACGGTAATGATCAGGCTCCCTGCTTCTTTCAGCTTTTTGCGAAGTGTTTTGATATGCATGTCAACCGTTCTGCTTTCGCCCGTAAAGTCCGTTCCCCATACCGTTTCCATGATCATTTCCCTTGTCAGTACAATGCCCAGGTTGGAGAGAAACAGCCGAAGCAGCTCATATTCCTTGAATGTCAGTTCCACGTTTTCCTCGTCCACAAGGCAGATCCGTCTGTCCTGATCCAGATAGATATTTTTATATTTTAAGATCACGTCATCGCTCATCGGTTTGATACGCCGCATGATCGCCTTGATGCGTGACATAAGTTCCATGACACCGAATGGTTTTATAATGTAATCATCCGCCCCCAGATCAAGTCCCCTGACGGTATCTATTTCCGAATCTTTTGCTGTCACCAGTATGACAGGCAAGTCTTTCGTATCCTTATCGGAACGGAGCCTTTTTAAAACAGACAGCCCGTCCTCCCCCGGCAGCATGACATCAAGAAGCACTAAATCAGGCTTTATTTCCTGCATTCCCCTGTCAAAGGCTTTGGCGTCGTCAAATGCACGTACATCATATCCGTTTCCCTTTATGGCATAACTTTCTATCTCCTGTATATTTTTATCATCTTCCAAAATATAGATCAATGGCATAGACACAAACTTCCTTTTCTGAACTTTCAATCGCCTTTGCGAAACCGTTCCCGCATAGTTACATTATACTGATAATTGATGTTTCCTCAAGTTTTTTCCAACGAATACTTTTCTGCGTATCCTTCAAACAGCTCCTGATATGACACGTTCTTTTCTTTGACATTCCGCGCATATTGATGTAATGCGTGCCGGTCTGTTTCGGATGCCATCTGTTCCTCCGCGATGTTGGAACAGTGCTTCGCGATACGTTCCAGAGAAGTGACCATATCCGTAAGCGCCATACCAAGTTCCACAGAACACTTTCCCTTTTCCAGTCTTTTGTTATGATTTTTACGGATATCCTTTTTGATCCGACTGATCACGTCGGCAAGCGGATCGACACGAAGCGCCATCTCTTTATCCTCATGTATAAAACCGGAAACCGTACATTCCACGATTTCGAGGGTCGCCTCATAAATCAGCCTTGCCTCTGCAGTTGCTTTTTTTGAAAATTTTTCTTTACTCTTATACAGCTTCTTTTGTGCGAATGCGATACCCTTGGTATAATCGGATATCCTTTCAAAATCTGTAATACACCTGCTGAATTGATTGATCGTTTTACTGTCCTGTTCAGAGAGCGGTTTTACGGAAAGCTTTGTTAAATAGGACAGCAGCTCATCTTCCCCGCTATCCACTTCCTGTTCGATTTCCATAATTGTCTGCACCGCATTTTCATCATATTTTTCCTGTACGAATACGCATAAACTCATTGCCTTTAAGATCAGCTGTGCCATATCGCACACCGCAGTTTTACATTGTGCAACCGCAAACGCAGGTCTTTCCAAAAATCTTTCGTCCAGCACCTTCCCTGATATTTCCAGCGTTTCGTCCTCTGACTGCGGAATGGTAAAATAGGCAAGTTTTACCAGCAGTCCGGAGGCAGGGAGCAGCACGACTGTCGTGACAATATTAAATACACTATGTATCATTGCTATGACTGCACCGTTTGCCGTATTCGACAAGAAAGCAAACTGCACGAAATGATTCGCAGCATAAAATACTGCCATAAACACAACAGTCCCTATCAGATTAAAATAAAGATGTACCAAAGATGCCCTTCTTGCATTTCTGTTTGCTCCGACACCGGAAAGTAAAGCCGTGACACAGGTTCCGATATTCTGTCCCATGATCACGGGAAGCGCCGCCCCCACCGTTACGCTCCCGGTGGCGCACATCGCCTGCAAAATACCGACAGAAGCAGAAGAACTCTGAATCACCGCCGTTAAGACCGCTCCGACGATCATACCTAAAACAGGGTTTTCAAATGCCGTAAAGAGTGCCGTAAACTCCGGCACATCCGCAAGCGGCTTGACAGCGCCGCTCATAGTGTCCATACCAAACATAAGCACTGCAAACCCGATCAGAATCGTTCCCACGTCATTCTTCTTTGTATTCTTGATAAACATCACCAGTATCACGCCGATGAGTGCCAATACAGGGGAAAAAGAGGACGGTTTCAGAAGTTTTACAAAGAAATTTCCGCTTTCGATACCGGAAAGACTGAGAATCCACGAGGTAACTGTCGTGCCGACATTTGCGCCCATGATCACGCTGACTGCCTGCGTCAGCTTCATGATGCCGGAATTAACAAACCCCACCACCATGACTGTGGTAGCAGAGGAGGATTGGATCACTGCCGTCACGCCCGCCCCGAGCAGGACAGCCTTCACAGGATGATTCGTCATGCGCTCCAGAACCTGCTCCAGCCTGCCGCCCGCCATCTTTGATAACGCGTCTCCCATCGTTTTCATTCCATATAAAAATAATGCCAGCCCGCCCATCATTGAAAGCAATCCAAAGAAATCCATCTGACTATCATCCTCCCCACGAATTTGTCTTATAGTCAAATGGTATCCAATCTATGTAAAATCTAAAAGGTGATTCATGTAAAATCTGTGTAAAATTTACTCTCTTTCCTGTAAAAAGAAACAGAAAGAATCATTGCGATCGTCCAACCGATCGGCCAAGCGCACCAAATACCGATTGCAGACCCTGCTAAGTCGGAAAGAACGAATGCCAAAACCACCCGGAGAATTAAATCCGTAAATGTCGCCGTCATGAACTGACGCATAGCACTCATTCCCCTGAGTACGCCATCCGCAACTAATTTAGCGGAGACGACAAAATAAAACGGAGATAAGATCCACAAAAATTCTTTTCCGGTCGCCAGCGCTGCCACAGAACTTTTTTCCATAAATAGCAGAAGCAGATATCTGCCAAAGAAAATATAAATCACACAAAACGGGATACACAGGCACCATACCATTTTAATGCCGGCACGAAACCCTTCCCCGATCCGTCCGTATTTTTTGGAGCCGAGATTTTGCGCGGAGAAGTTGGAAATCCCATTACCGATCGTGGTAAATGATGTGATAACCATATTATTCAATTTCACTGCCGCCGAATAACCTGCTATGACAGAAGCGCCGAATCCATTGATCACACTCTGTATAAGGATATTGCCGACAGAGATAAAGCTTTGCTGCAAAATGCTGGGAACCGCTACGATCACAATCTTTCTCAAAAGATCCCGGTCAAATATTTTTGCTTTCTCCGCCGTCTGTATTCCTTTTAGCCTTATCCATACAGTCAGGACCGCCAGGATACAACTGATTCCCTGACATAAAAACGTTGCCCATGCGACACCGGCAACGCCCATATGAAAGGCTTTTACGAATAAAATATCTACGGCAATATTCGACGTTGACGATACCGCAAGAAAATAGAACGGCGTCTTGGAATCACCCAGCGCAGAAAAAATCCCGGTTGCAATATTATAAAAAAATACA
>DETS01000061.1:9278-9642 GCA_002361735.1 Lachnospiraceae bacterium UBA3282
TGCAATATTATAAAAAAATACAAACGGAAGCCCCCATATATAAATATCTAAATATAACTTTGAGTCAGCAAACACTTCCTGCGGTGTTCTGATCAAACGAAGCAACACCCCGCAACCCAAAGTACCCGCAGCCATTAACAGCAGACAGAGAGAAGCACTAAAAATACAGGCCGTAGATACCGCCGTTTTCAGTCTGCCATATTCCTTTGCGCCAAACAATTGGGAAACAAGAACGGAGCAGCCTATGTTGCATCCAAATGCAAACGCAATAAAGATCAGCGTAATTTCATAACTGTTTCCGACCGCCGCCAACGCATTTTCCCCGATAAATTTACCCGCAACCAGACTGTCCGCTATGTTGTAA
>DETS01000086.1 GCA_002361735.1 Lachnospiraceae bacterium UBA3282
GCCTTATAAGCCTGCTCCTGATCCGCAAACTCCTGCATATCAAGCGCCGCCATGGTCGTTGTCAACGCCGTCGGTATTGTCGACGGTGCAGGCGTCGCAGACACCGCTGTGCCGTCAGGGGCGATCGCGCTAAGCACTTCCACCTTCAACTTAATGCCGCCATTCGGGTCCGCAGTTGCAGCATTCGCCGTAATCTTCAGCTTGACATTTTTATAGATTGGCAGCGGATTCGTCGCCGCTGTTGTATCTTTGACCTCCGGCAGCGTGATGGTCAGCTGACGGTCATGTCCCTCGAAATCCTTCTCCGTCAGAGAATCCAGCCCGTTATAGGAAACGCGGAAACGGTATAAGGTGTCGTTGGTAACAGACTGCTCGTAAGAATGAAGTGCGTCCACTCCGGTCGGATAGGAGGGATTCCCTGTTCCCGTCATATTCTCACCCAGCTTATCGTAGTTGGTATAGCCGATCTTGCTGATATCCTCAAAGCCAAAGCTCTCATTGATGTTGTAAGATACGAGACTCTGATTATTCGTATCTTTCATCTGTTTCTCGTCTTCTTCGGTGAAGGTGACCGGCAGATCCGTCCGAAAACCTGAAAATACAAAGCGTCCCGCATAATCCACGTTTGCACAGGAATAAAACTCCGCCGTCAGCTGCTTCATCTGAGACAGGTGAATCCGCAGATCGTCAGCATTCTTGTATTTATTCGGAGATTCGACGCACTGTTTGTAAAGCCCTGTCAGCACCGCATCTACCGTATCCATCGCGTCCGCCGTCAGGGAAAGCCACTGTTTTGCATCCTCCGCGTTCTTTTCGTTATACTGCGTGACCGTACTCACATTACTGCGCAGACGAAGCGCTCTGATCGCCACCACCGGATCGTCGGAGGGACGCACGATCTTACTCTGGTTCGTCATCTGATTGGTCAGCTTATCCTGTAAGATCTTGTTCTGGTTGATGTTATATGCGGAGTTGTTCCGCATGATCTTGTTGGTCATTCTCATGGATTATTCCCTCTTTCCTTTTGCTTATGATCCAATGTTAAACGCCTGTTTGCAGTATTAACCTGTCGTAGATCTCCGTCAGCACATTGATCATCTTGGATGCCAATGTATAAGAGTTCTCGTATTTCACCAGGTTCATTGCCTCCTCGTCCTCGTCCACACCGGAGATCGAAATCCTCTGGTTATCAATGTTGGTCTCCAAGCTGAAATAGGTGGCGTAGAGTATCTCCGCATTGCTGGCGTTCAAGGTCGCGTCAGAGAGCACACACTCCAGGAAACCGCCCGCATTCCTGCCGCGGAAGCTGAACTGATTCACATCATCGAGCATGGAAATCACTGCCCACACCTGATCGCACTGCTCTTTGCCTTCGATTTCATCCACGCCGTCCCCCGGCGGTTTTGTATCCGGTGTTGTTCCGACTCCGGCATTCTTATCAATATCCTTTCTGGTGCCCAAAAGGTCGGGATTTTTCACCACCGCCGTTAAGAGGCCGATATTTCCTGCCGTTATATTATAATAGCCCGTATTTTCCTTTGACGCCGTCTCTTTATCCAGTTCTTTCTGCTTATACTGCCCTTCTTTTCTCACATAGTCCGCAGTAAAGAGAATATCCGCCTTTTGCGGAGGATCCTCCGCCGTCAGCCCTTCCTTAAAGATATCGTTCACTTTTTTTGCGAACTCACGCACCCACTCGTTCATCTGGCTGATATAGTAAGGCACGCCCTGATATTTGATCTCGCCGCCGACCGAAGCCTCCTTCCAGACCTTATCGCCCATCAGCGGCATATCGCTCTTTTGATTATCTATGGTGAAGGTGTACTGCCCCTCGCCGTTATAAATCCAGTCCGTATAATAAAACTCCTGATTACCGACAGTGATGATACCGCCGGTATCCGAAAGCTTGCTCTTGCTGATACTCTGCAGATGATCCGCCGTGGTCTGTATCGTCACCGTAGAGAATTTATCATGGTAACCCACGCTGATAGCCTGCCCCTGGAAATACTCTCCGTTATTACCGTCGCGCATCTCGATCAAGCCCCTCAGTTCGCCTCCCATCGAAGCATTGTAGAGGGAAAATTCCAGACCGTTGCTCCACATGATGTCATAAAGACCGTCCACATCACACTGATTGACCTTTTCTTCCTTCGTCCGGGACACACAGATGAGCGTCTTATAATCGTCTCCGTCCACCAATGTCTGCCCGCCGCCGATCTTTACCATATAGCGGTGCGCCGCCGTCTCATAGCCCTGCTCATCCAAAATGGGATACTCGGCAACCTGCACATCGACCACGCAGGAAAGCTCGTCGATCAGTTTATCTCTCTTATCCCGCAGCTCGTTCGCTTTCTTGCCTGACAATTCCACCACATTGATCTGCTTATTGACCGTAGCAAGATCCTGCGCGATGGAATTGATCTGATCGATCCTGACCTTGATCTCATCATTCACATCCGACTGCAGATCCTGCAAATCGCCGTAAAGATTATTGAAATAGTCCGTCAGTGACTTTGCTGCCCCTAAAAACTGCGCCTTGACATCGGTGACACTGGCATTCTTCGTAATCTCCTGCAGTGCTGCGCCGAATTTATCGAAAAGCGTCTTAAAGCCGGTTACCTTATCGTCCTTTAAGTACTCCTCGATCATCTTGCAGTAGTAGACTTTCGCGTCAAACTCACCGAGTTTGGTCTCGTTCGCCCAATATTTATTATCGTAGAACGAATCCCTCACGCGCTCAATCGAGAGGGTCTCCACGCCCGCACCCGCGCAGCCGTAGGTAGCAAATACCCGCAGCGCGTTTGCCGCCTCGGTCTCTACCTCCTGTCTGCTGTAGCCGTCCGTCTGCACATTGCTGATGTTATTGCCCGTAGTATTGAGCGCCGCATTCGCCGCTCTCAGCCCCGATGATGCAATTGTCAGTCCAAAGAATGTAGATGCCATACACAGTCTCCTTATCGCCCTAATGTTGATAACAGGTGATCGAGCATTTCACTGATCACATTGATGTATCTGCTGGATGCGTTGTAAGCGTTCTGATACATGATCATATTGGTGAGTTCCTCGTCGGAAGACACACCCACGATCTCCTCTCTCGCATAAGCAAGCGCATCCGTCGCCTGCGTCTGATTCTCCTGGATCCCGCGGAAAACATATCCCGTATTGGCGATCTGGGATACCAGATTTTTATAATAATCCTGGAACGTAAGGGGCGTCTCCACATTGGGATTCAAGGTGTAGATTGCCTCCTCAAACGCCTTTTTCATCGCCTCCATCGTATCATGATCCTCGGAGTGCTCATCCAGTCTAAAGTTCAACAGAGAAGGATTCTGCCGAAGGTCACTGTTGATGATGATGTTGCGCGTCGTCCAACTGGTCTGCGCCGTCCCGTCATACTCCACCATGGGCAGGAAGACCCGAATGGGATCGCCGTTCTTATCCCGTAGATAATTGGAATCGGGATTGATCTCTCTCGCCCTGTCCGCTCCATCCGCTATCACCTGATTGATCTTTGAAGTGATCACATGCACCAGTCTGTCAAACTCCGCCTGTACATTCATGACAATGGACTGCGAAATATTGGTATCGTACCAGCCTTCTTCATATTCGCCGTCCGGGTTGATATCGTCAAGTTCCCTGTAAGTCGCCCTGTGGTCGCCACGTGCGAGCAACGTGCCTTTCAAGGAGCCTATATCCGTATTATACATGGAAGAAATCTGTGCGTGCAGATCAAACACTTCCGCGCCCTCGATATTTTTTTTCGAAACGATTGGATTGCCTTTTTCATCAAACTTATCAAAGCTTGCCAGCATCTTCCAATAAGGCGTATAGAAGCCGGTATCCAGATCTGTGTAAAGACACATCTCGTTCACCATACTGCCCTTTACCAGATCTACCTCCTCAAAGCGAACGCTCACATAGCCGCTTGGATCCTCCGAATAGGAAATACTGCCAATCTTTGCAAGCTCATCCAAAAGATAATTCCTGCGGTCTCTTAAATCGTTTGCATGCTCCTGTCCCGCTTCGATCCGCATGATCTGCCGATTAAGCTGTTCGATCTCCTGCGCAAATTTATTGACCATGTCAACGTCTGTCTTTACCTTTTTATTCATGTTATCCTGATAGGTACACAGACTGTCATAAACTGCCTTTGCCTTTGTGATGAACTCATACGCCTTCGTCACAAACAGATCCTGATTGACCGAAGAAACCGGATCATTCGCTAATTCCTGCACAGCCTGCCAGAGCCCATCCTTTACATTTGCATCGGAATGATCTCCTATCAGTGCCGAGGAAAACTCATGACCCTCGTTGGACTCTCCCAAAATATATTCGATTTCTTCCAAAGCCGCTGCCGAGACATCATAAAAAGCGCTGCGTCCGGACTCGCGGCGGAAGTTTCTGTCCAATATGGTATCTCTTTCCTGTCTTGTGCGGGTATAATTGACACCCAGACCGGTCTGCATCCAGTTTTTGGTGGCGCTCTTCTGCAAGGTAACGTAATTTCTCGTTCCCTGCGCCGCCTGCTGCCTGGTGTAGCCCTGCGTGTCTAAATTAGACATGTTGTGCGCCGTGGTATTCAGCGCGTTATTCGATGTTTGTAATCCTGATACGCCCGTATAAAGGCTTCCCATCAATGACATAATCTACCGTCCTCAACAATTATTGTTTGGCGTCAAAAGCCTTGTTCGCTGTTCCGATCACATCACCGGTATTGTAGGCTCCTCTGTTATAATTCGCCGTCTCCGGCGCCTTATTCATAGCCTGGATCATCTGCATATTGAACTGCACCAGCTCAAGCGCATTTTCGATCAACTCCCTGTTCTGTTCGTTGATCTGCTTGACCGCGCGCACATTCCTGCGCAGATCATCAAATACCGATGCCAGTTTCGCCTGTTCCTGCGGTCTGGCCGCCAGCATTTTGATCAAGTCTACAATTTTCAGCTTCGTAACATCCTTGTTAAGTACGTTCGCAATATCATTGACAGCTTCGACTCTCTGTTTATCCAGATGGTTGATCCTGCTTACGATGAATTGCTCCTCATCCGTGATTTCCGCTAAAGCCTTGATATCGTCAGATACAATGGCGGGTGTTTTCTTCATAGACAGCGCTAACAGATTCCCATACTCCAGATTTTCCTTTTCCAAAACCTCGATCAAGGTTTCCATTAAGCTTGCCACGCCAAATCCTCCCGTGGTACATTCCTCTTGGAATCACCACACCTACAGACTCTCAATTTCCTCGTACTGCTTTAACAGTTTTTCCGCAAAGTTCTCGCTGCTCACCTGATAAGTACCGTTTGCAATGCCGGCCTTGATGGGAGCTACAAGCTCGCTTCTGACATCCTCCGCTGCCGCAACTGCATTCTTCGCGGTCTGAATGTCTTTACCGATACTGGAAATATGAATCTTGTCGGCCCCCGCGTTCTTCGCGGTGTTCTGCGTCTTCGCTCTGCTTTTTGCACCATAAACCTGTTGCACCTGTGTATAAGCTTCAATACGCATACCGGATTCCCCCTTCCTGCATTTCCTTGCACAGGAAATTCTTCTCATACAATAACTTACACTATTAGTATCGGTCTTTTTTGCAAAGACTTTAGGGTTTTTGTGAAAAAAGCAAAGAAACGCCGAAAAATCGACGTTTCCTCTAACTCACACAAAAGTGCCGGCGACCGGAATCGAACC
>DETS01000048.1 GCA_002361735.1 Lachnospiraceae bacterium UBA3282
CGCATCGCCATCATCGAGGTGGGCGGTACGGTGGGCGACATCGAAAGCCAGCCTTTCTTAGAGTCCATCCGTCAATTCCAGCATGAAGTCGGCCGCGAAAACGCAATCCTGATTCATGTAACACTGATCCCATACTTAAGCGCCTCTCAGGAATTAAAGACCAAACCGACTCAGGCAAGCGTTAAAGACTTACAGGGTATGGGAATCCAGCCCGACATCATTGTCTGCCGCAGCGAGCATCCGTTGGATCAGGCAATCAAAGATAAGATCGCGCTGTTCTGTAACGTGCCGAACAACCGCGTTCTGCAGAATCTGGATGTGGAGCATCTGTATGAAGCGCCGCTTGCCATGGAAAAGGAACATCTCGCCCAAGTGGCTTGTGAATGTTTGAAACTGGACTGCCCGGAACCCGATCTGACCGATTGGAAAGCGATGGTGGAATCCCTGCGGACTCCCACCGATTCCGTAACGGTAGCCCTTGTGGGTAAATATACACAGCTTCATGACGCCTATATCAGCGTAGTGGAGGCATTAAAGCACGGCGGTATCTCTCACCGCTGCGTCGTGGATATCAAATGGGTGGACTCCGAGACCGTCACCAAAGACAACGTGGATTCCCTGCTTCATGACGTGAACGGTATCCTTGTGCCCGGCGGTTTCGGCGACCGCGGCATTGAAGGTAAGATTGAAGCGATCACCTATGCCAGAGAGCACAAGATTCCCTTTTTAGGGCTCTGCCTCGGTATGCAGCTTGCCATCGTGGAATTTGCAAGGAATGTGATCGGTTACAACGACGCACACAGCATCGAGCTGGCGCCTTCCACCACCCATCCCGTGATCGCGCTGATGCCCGATCAAAACGGCGTGGAAGATATCGGCGGCACCCTGCGGCTTGGCTCCTACCCGTGCGTATTGGACAAGACTTCCAAAGCCTATGCGCTTTACGGTACGGAAACCATTCACGAGAGACACAGACACCGCTATGAGGTCAACAACGACTACCGCGCGGTGCTCACCGAAAAAGGTATGCAGCTTTCCGGATTGTCCCCCGACGGACGCATCGTGGAGATGTGTGAACTGGCGGATCACCCTTTCTTTGTGGCAACACAGGCGCATCCGGAATTAAAGTCCAGACCCAACAGACCGCACCCGCTCTTTAAGGGTTTTGTGGAGGCTGCACTTCAGTCAAAAAACAGTTGAGAAAACGAGCAAATGGCATAACCAACGCAGACACGCATATGGTTATGCCATTCATTCGTTCCATTCAGTGTTTTGATACGCGCCACAATCTCCTAATCGAGCTGCAGCGTAATCCCCACATACAACAAATCAGGATCTTCCCCGATCACTTCTTTATTCTGCTCGTAAATCCCGCTCCAGCGCATTCCGTCACCAAGCTGCTTTTCGGCGATCTCCCAGAGACAGTCGCCTTTTTCTACGGTATAACTGCCTTTCCCGGTCTCAGACTTTTCTCCCTTATCTTCCTCCTCAGAATCCGCTTTCTCAGAGAGCGCAGCTTCCCGCGTCAGCTCCTTTACCATCTCTTTATCGACCACTTCTTGCATTCTCAGCATCCACTCCATGACATCCGAGCGCTCGCTGATCAAATCATTATACGCTGTCGCGACCTCATTGCTATGCTCTACTATCTCATCCGAAAGGGAAAGTTCCCGTACTTCTTTCAGGAAAGCATCTGAAAACTCCTCCTCATCATACATTGCCATTTCCAGCTTCCCTTTTTCATTTCTGCCGACCAACTCCACCTTCAATCCCGGTATGCCGACATCGAACTCCTCAACGATCAGTTCGCCGCTCACCGAAACGACCCAGTGTTTTCCGTCAGACATCGGAAGTACAATCGCCTTGATATTTTTCCAGCCCTGAATGCCGCCCTCCTGAAATGTCACGCGCTGTCGCAAAAGGTCTCTTTGAAAATCCTCACTTAGCGGATCATCCACATAATCCGCCAGCGTATCAATCCCCTCAGGCGACTGCGCTTTATAATAGGAAGTAACAAAATCAATGACTTCCTGCTCGGTCTCCTTCGCCTCGCAGAAAATCTTCCCGCAGAAGCTCCCCGCGCACACTGCAAGCATACCGCCCAAAATCAGCGCTGCAGCTCGTACTCGTCTTCTCTGCCTTCCGTTCGTAAACTCCATAAAAATATGCTTTCCTCTCATTTTTGTATCCGCTGCGCCTGCCGCCTGAATCTCTCCTGCACAGACACAGAACACGATGCCCGCTTTTTAACCTTCCTCCAACGCATTGAGCCGCGCCACAATCTCCTGGATATCCGCCATATTCATATCACCGCCGAAACTGAGCGCGCCCCGCAGAGGAATAAACTTTGCCATGGCTGCACTCATCTCGTCAGATATCGCCTCGCTGGCGGCTTCGCCCCTGTCCTTTGCCATTGCTCCCGCAAAAATGGGAATTTGGAAAAGTTCTTTTACGATTTCCCCAGCGCGCGGATCCATCAGCACATCGCCCATCGTGGTATCCGTCGTGTACACAACGGGAATCTTCACTGTAGATTCAATGTTGACTTTCTTAGTCAATTTTATATCTGCGGACGATGCCCCGATCATAATATCAAATGCCCCAGTCTCCACATGCCAATCGTGAATCTTCACACTGTAATAAGCAAAAGCTCTCTTATCCAAACGGAACGTCACTGTCTTTTTCTCGCCCGGCGCAAGCTCCACCTTTTCAAATCCTTTCAGCTCCTTGAGCGGGCGGATCACCGTACTCTCCTTGTCTGCAATATAGAGCTGCACCACTTCTTTTCCTGCCATCTTTCCGGTATTTTCAACATCCACGGACACCTCCATGGTATCCGTATCCTTCATGGCGTCTTTGTCCGTGCGCAGATTGGAGTAGGCAAATGTCGTATAGGAAAGCCCGTGCCCAAACGGGAACAGCACTTCCATTCTCTTCTTATCATAATAGCGGTATCCCACGAAAATGCCCTCGCGGTACTCCACCATATCGCCCTCCCCGATATAAGAAAGATAGGAAGGGTTATCCTCCAGCTTCAACGGGAAGGTCTCCGGCAGCTTCGCGCTGGGATTGACTTTACCAAACAGGATATCGCAGACCGCGCCGCCCACTGCCTGACCGCCAAGATATGCCTCCACAATGCCCTTTACTTCATTCACCCAAGGCATCTCCACGGGCGAACCGTTGTGCAGTACCACCACCGTATTCGGCTGTACTGCCGCCACCCTGGAAATCAACTCATTCTGGCAATTCGGCATCCGCATATGCTCCCTGTCAAATCCCTCCGATTCAAACGCATCGGGCAGCCCCGCAAAGATTACCGCCACCTTAGCCTTCTTTGCTGCCTCTACCGCTTCCGTAAGCAGCTTTTCATCCGTCTTATCTTCCTTATCGTCAAAGCCCTGCGCATAGGTGACATTGGGCATACCCTTCACCTCATCCAGCGCCGAAGTGACCTTATGGCTGTTGATATGAGAACTGCCGCCGCCCTGATAGCGGGGCGTTTTTGCATATTTCCCGATAAAGGCGATCTCATCCTGTTCGGAGAGCGGAAGCACGCCTTCATTCTTTAACAAGACAATCGTTTCCTG
This sequence comes from Lachnospiraceae bacterium UBA3282, assembly GCA_002361735.1. Taxonomy (GTDB): domain Bacteria; phylum Bacillota; class Clostridia; order Lachnospirales; family Lachnospiraceae; genus UBA3282. Next base: position 3,591 of record DETS01000048.1, read on the forward strand.
TGCCACTCTGCGAGCCGTCTCATGGTCTTTATCCCGATCAAAGACCGCACTCTTATCCCGATTTTCTTCATAACGGAAAACAATGTTTAAGATGCGCGCCACTGCAGTGTCCAGCACCCTCTCCGGCAGTTCGCCGCTCTGTACCGCGCCCACGATCAGTTTATCATTAGAACCATTCGAGGAAGGCATCTCTAAGTCCAGTCCCGCCTGCAAGTCCTTGACTCGGCTGTTGACCGCGCCCCAGTCGCTCATCACATAGCCGTCAAACCCCCATTCACCCCGCAGGACCTCTGTGAGGTATTTGTGATTTTCCGCCGCATAAGTGCCGTTGATCTTATTGTAAGAGCACATTACCGTCCAGGGTTTTTCTTTCCTGACCGCCCCTTCAAATGCCGCCAGATAGATTTCTCTGAGCGTCCGCTCGTCAATCCTGGAATCCGAAGACATCCTCCTGGTCTCCTGATTGTTCGCCAAAAAGTGCTTGATACTCGTCCCTACGTTCTTACTCTGTATCCCATGAATCAGCGCTCCTGCCGCCTCACTTGCCACATAAGGATCTTCGGAATAATATTCAAAGTTACGCCCACAGAGAGGGGACCGCTTAATATTCACAGCCGGACCTAAAATCACGCTCACGCCCTCCGCCTGGCATTCCTCACCCAGCGTCTCGCCCATCTGTCGTAAAAGGTCTCTGTTAAAGGAAGCCGCCGTCCCGCAGCCCGCCGGAAAACATACAGCCTTAATACTCTCGTTGACCCCCAGATGGTCCGCCTCCTGATCCTGTTTCCGCAGACCATGCGGTCCGTCCGATACCATACTTGCCGGGATTCCCAGACGCTCCACCGCCTCCGTATGCCAGAAATCCGCACCGGAACACATGGATGCCTTTTCTTCCAGCGTCATCTGCGAAACAATCTCCTTGATCTTTTCTGCCGTCATGCTATCCTCCATTCTGCAGTCTGATTCTTTGGCTGCACACATGATTGAGACGATTTATGCACCTTCTCCGCGACATAAAATGACCGCCCCTTGTTATGTACTTAGTGTAACATGACAGGGGGCGGAGTCCAATAGGTTTTTATTTATTTTTCGAACCATTCTATATTCCCAACACATCTGCAATCCTTCTGCAACTATTGTCATCCTGATATTGATGCATCACGGCTGTTAGTTTCCTTCTCTTTTCCCCTGTGGAATCCACCTTTTCGCCAACCTCTCTGACAAATGCGCAAAAATCATCAAATGAGTACAATTCCTTACCGGGAAGCTGCTCCCTGATATTTTCAAACACGAATCCCCTGCTTTGCTCATACTCCTCCACATCATCCAACGTAAACGCAATGGGGCGGTCCAAGAGCATATAGTCGACCGCTGCCGACGAATAGTCGCTAATCAGCGCATCCGCATGTCCGAGCAGCCTGTTGATCGGTATATCAGCCTCAACAAGCTGCTCGTTATCCAGCAGAACGATATTGGACAAATCTATCCTGCCGATCCTGCTTCTGTCCTGAAAAGGATGCAGCTTGATGAGCAAAATGATCCCCTCGCTTGTCAACAAATCATTCAATCCATTCAAAGCTTCATAGGTTTCGACAAGCGGAAGCCCAATCTGTCCACTCAATTCATATTCGTTCAGATTCTGTAACTGTTCTTTCGCCGAACGAAAGGTAGGAAGCCAGAAAATATATGTTTTAGCTCTGCGGACGCCCAACTTTTCCTGCCACCCTTCCACCGGATGAAAGAGCCAGTCCTGCTTGGCATACCCCGTCACAAGCACCTGATCCTGCCTGAGCCCATAAATATCCTGATGAATCTTTGCATATAACTCGCTGATCACAGTGGTGTACTCATACCGCTTCTCACAGCGCACAAAATTGACTCTTGTCTTAAATCCGCACCCATGCCACAACTGCACCCGTACCTGATCTTTGCGGCAGTTTCTTGCAAAACCGTAGGCATCCGTGAAGAAAATATATTTTGCCAAACACAGCGCACGATAATAGGCATCCCGCTCCTCTTCGTTTTCAGAGACTGACCAGTCAAATGAAAAAAAATGCACGTTTTTTACGTCACGATATCTCACAAATTCCAACGGATCCTTTACCAGCCACACAAGTTCGTATTTTTCATTATAACCGTTTGCCAGCATGTACTCGAACAACGCGCGCGCATTGTCAGCAAAATCCATGCCCTTCACATAGGAGGCGGCATGCGGACCGCTGCGGAAAAGGATGATATCTGCAAGTGGCGTTTCCTGATATCTGCTGCGGTAGGGTCCTTCATATACTGTTTCTTTGTTGGGGAAATAATAGATTGTCATATCAGGACATCCTGTGCCCAGAACATCCGTGATCAGCTCATATTTTTCCTGATAGTAGTCGTCCGTTATTACCAACGCTTTCCCAGTCAGATCCCCAGCCAAACACGCCACATCCTTAACAGGAATTTCCACACCATCCACATAAATTCCTACCCGATTCCTGACATTCTTGTCCACAGCACATACAATACTGTCACACACAGGATAGGTATGACATAGCTCCCTGAGATAAGATTCCGCGCCCCCTACACAGTAAATCTCTTTCCCCTTCAAATCCTCTGCATTTTCTTCTGTCAGCCGCTTTAGCTGCATAAGATTCACTCCTCCCGCCTCTGAACCCTTTGCCGTCAAACGCCCAATACACGCACTGTTTCATCGGATATCAGCCATGCTGTGTCGAGCCATCTGATCTTATCCTGATCCACACCCATATCCATCAAATCATTTTTGACCGCAGCGGCTGTTCTTTCATCAATAATCGCAATCAAAAGGCAGTCCACACTTTTCTGCGCTAATTCCTCCACTGACCGCACATCCAAACCCTGCCCGCGGTAAAAATCATATCTTTTATCTACCCAGAAGGTTGTGACACCCTTTTTCAGGGCATAGTCATAGACCTGGCGCCCAAAATTTCCCGCTCCATAGACCGCTACCGTATCGCCTGCCCGGATCCCACCGCCAAACGCAGAAAACATCTCGTCTTCTCTGTCATAGATAGAGAAACATCTCTGAACCAACATATTTGATATGTAAGCATGTAACTGCGGTGTCATGATATCGGCAGCACCGCTCTTGTGAAATGCCTGCTCAAAATGCCGATACAGGGCTCTGATTCCAGAAATGTCCGCTCCGCTCCCCAATGTTTTACTCATGGAACTGTCATGCTGCCTGTAATGGTAATAGATCTCGTCTGTCAGAATGATTTTTTCCGCATCCAGAATGCTTGGATAAGTCACTGCCGCATCTTCTCCGTTAGTAATGTTTTCCGGGACACTCATCTGCACGCTCATCAGCAGTTCCTTTCGAAACAGCTTATTCACAAGGTTGGGTCTTACGCCCATCTGATAATAGATGCCGTTATAGAGCATCGACGGCAGTATGTGCTTTTTGATAGCGTCGCTGTCATAGACTCCCGCCGCGATCGTATTTGTCACTTTCACAATGCTGTCCGAAAACTGCCTGAAAAGCCCCGACGCAACAATGTCACAGCCATGCTCGCAAACTTTTTCATAGAGGTTCTCATACATATCCGGCTCGATCCAGTCATCACTGTCCACATATCCGACATATGCTCCGCTCGCTTCCGTCACTCCTGCCTTTCTTGCCAAGACAAGCCCACCGTTTTCTTTATGGATTACTTTGATCCTGTCGTCCTTTTTCGCGTAAGTCTCTATGATCTGCGAGCTTTGATCCGTCGATCCGTCATCGACGCAGATAATCTCGATATCCCTTAGTGTCTGCCCTGTCACGCTGTCCAGGCAACATCTTAGATACTTTTCTGCATTATATACCGGTATAATGACTGATATCTTTGCCATGGCTTCTCCCTGCGTGCCTCTTTTTCACGTTTCTGCTTCCAAATCGTACCCCACCAGATTGAGCATTTCTCTGAAACCCAACTTCAAAATGCTCTCGCAGCCCGCAGCCCTCAAATCCGTTTCCACCGCATTCTGGACCGCCGCTTTAGAGATTGCTATCACGACTAAATTTCCCCTGTCTTCATCAGACACTTCTTTCAATTCCTGCACACTTACCCCGCAGAGTTGAGAAGCGTTATTCCCTTTGGAACTGACCGCTATCAGCAATCGTCTGCTGTCATATCCGTATCTCGTCATCAGCATCCTGACAAACACGGAAGCCAGCATACCTGCGCCATAGACAGTTATCCTTTCTTTCTGCCGAATCGCTTTTTCCAGACGCTCATCCGGCTTTTCCACATTTATCTCTAAACGGGGGATCACATCGTTTCTCAGCTTTTCATACAGATACCCGTAAGCTTCTTCGGACTTGGTTTTCCCCAGATTATGCACACACAACGACACTGTCATCTCATGAAATGCCGTTTGAAACGTTTGCCACAGATTCCTTCTTTGTAAAAAATCCTGCAAAGCATATGCCGCCAATGCAAACACGGCAGGGGTATCGTCCACGCTTCCCTGCAGGCTCTGTGCGTTTCCTATCCTGTAATATAAAAGCTTCTGTCTGAGGATCCCAATCCGCTCCGCACAAGATAGGGCAGAGAAAGTAAAATAGAGATCGTTGGCGCGCTTGATTTCCTGAAATTGCAGTCCATTTTTTACGATGTGCTCTTTTAGGAACAGCTTGCATGGAGAGGGCGTGGTAAACTGAAATATGACATTCTTAATCTCAGTTGCCGGTTTAACGCCATCACCAAACACATCAGCCGCTAAAAAGCCCCATTCCCCGTTCAGTACTTTTCGCTGCAAATTATCATATCTGTAGCCGTCAAACACCAATATCTCTGTTTGATTTCTTTCCGCCTCGGACACCAGCAGCTCCAGCATATCTTCCCTGAAAAAATCATCCGCATCCAAAAACAGCAGATATTTCCCTTTTGCTTTTTTCATGCCGGTATTTCTCGCCACACCCGCATACTGATTTTTCTGTGTCAGGACCGATATCCTTTCATCCTGCGCCTCATATCTGCGCAGGATCTTCAGCGAGTGGTCCGTGGAACCGTCGTCCACACAGATGAGCTCAAAGTCCCTATAGGTCTGCCCAAGCAGACTGTCCAGACATTCTTCTATGTATTCCTCCGCGTTGTATACGGGAATGATAATTGACACCATTATCATTTTTTTCTTCCTCTAACCCATAAAACAGCGGGGTCTGCTTTCTCCAGGGAAGTCACTGTTTTATTATTAATAATATTGCCGTACACATCCTCAGTCTCCTTATAAGCAAGCCTGTATGATTCAATGATAAAATGGTCCAAAATCATATCTTTTATCACTGCTTCGGTTAGCGTCTGCGGCTCACACTCTGTGCTGGGCTCATTTAAATTAAAACTCGCCATAAGTGTGCCGCCCTTTTTCAGTATCCGCAAAAGCTCATCTACCATCGTCTGTAAATTGTCTACATGATCTAAAGAATTTATGGTAAAGATACAATCAACAAAGCCTGTTGGCAAAGGTATCCGCTTTTCACTCGATGTTACATAAATCATGTTATGCCCGGCTAATTCCTCACCAAACGAATCCATATAATCTTTTGCCAACACATCAATCCCTATTTTAACCAAAGGCTTATCCGTCCACTGCAAGCTTCCCCTTGGACCGCAGCCGAAATCAGCCACTATCTTACCATTAAGGAACTCATCGTCTTCTTGTTCCGCTATGCCAAGCATGATCTTTTTATAATGAGAATTTCCAAATTTCCCGCCCTCAGTTAAAAATACGTCTTTCCAATATCCCAATTCTCCATCGTACTTTTTCATTTCAAAGTATTTGATCCGATCACAGTCGATTCCCCAGTCAGCCTCCAATTCCTGCTTCATTTCTTCATAATGTTTCTCTGATGATATATAGATGGCATCAAACGTATACTCCTTTAGCTGTGCCGGTGATATGATCGTCACTTCCTGAAGCATTTTCCCTTGCTTATTTACGTCATTGTCACAAAATGCCACTACGTCAAATTCCTCCAGATAGCCATCTTCCATCAAATGCTCAAGCCTTTTCCCTACTCCAAAAACAATAATTTTTTTCATGTTCTCATCCTCCATAGACAATCGTTATAAAGATATATTATGAAATACAATTCCAATCTTTCGGTATGGTTTTGGTCCGCCACCCCTTCGGGCAGACCACCGTCTTACCCTCATTTGCATTCAGATATGCCGCCCAATAGCTGAACGTACTGTTTGCAATAATGTTGTGCCTGCAATGTTTCATGATGGCCAGTTCCTCGTAATCCGCAAATCCCATTCCGCTGACAAAGAGCTTTTCCCCGGGAATGTCCATGTTTGCCTTTACCCATTCCGTATCATCCGAAAAGATCAGATAATAGGGCAAATCAAGCCTTTCTTTCATATAGGCAAATGCCCTCTCGTAATATCCTGATCCGCTGATATCCCGATCCAGCTTCAAAAAGTCTCCTCTGCGAATATGGACCGACACCGTATCCTCCCTGTTAAGGATCATTCTTAATTCACGGGGCAGTTTTCTTTTCTCCTTTAGAGAAAACTCATGCTGTAAGAGCTGTCTGATATCGTCAAAATATCTCAAGTCAAAGAAATATCCCTGATAATAGGCAGGGAGCCTTAGCTTACCCTGAAATACGGTATCATAAAAATCCTCGTTTTCAACCTGATGCCGTCCAAACCATTGATACAGTTTTTCACAGTGCGAAAGTATCTCCCCATCTGCTTCCGGGAGAGCCGTCTTAAAATGGGACAATCCGTACTCCCTATGGGCAATCTTTCCTTTCAGCTGCGGATTTCTCCCTTTTGCAAACAGATCCTCATTATTGATAAAACGGGTGTCCAAATACACCCTGTGTCCCGTCATGATATTCCACTTCCTGGCAAACGCATACTGGAACATCTGGTTCCCCAATCCGTCTGAAATTCTTACGATATCCATACTCTGTCCTGCCGTTTCTGCAAATATTATTATGCAAACAAAAAATCCTGACATAGGCTTCTTTTTATACCTACATCAGGATTTATATACTTATCCATATTTTATATTAATTAATTGTTATTTTCTGCAAAAATATAAATCGTTTCCTTTTTATCATAATAG
>DETS01000028.1 GCA_002361735.1 Lachnospiraceae bacterium UBA3282
TATCAAAACAATCGTAGACAAGGTACGTATCTGGAAGGGGAAGAAGCTGCATATCCTGGCAGTAGAGAACCAGAACTACGTGGACTATCGAATGGTATTGCGGAACATGCTTTCAGAGAGCATCGGTTATCAGAAACAGTGGAGGCGAAAGAAACGGGTGCATGAAAGAATGCACGATTTGAAAAACGAAGACGAATATCTGTCCGGCATGAAGAAAGACGAAAAGTTTGTACCGATCATCACGCTGGTGGTGTATTTCGGAACGGACGGCGGATGGGACGGTGCGAGATGTCTGCATGATCTGTTGGATATTGATGAGGAGTTAAAGGAATATGTATCAAACTACCGTCTGAATCTGTATGACTGCCATGAGCATGATACCTTTGAGGAATATAAGACAGGACTGCGACAGGTGTTTGAGACAGTCCGTTATGTAAGGGATGAAGAAAAGCTGTGGGAGATCATGGAAGAAAACAAAGAAGCGTACAGCAGGATAGACAGTGAGACCAGAGATATGCTGGAAGTGGTGACAAATATCAGGATACCGGAGGAATGCAAAGTGATGGAAAGGGGAGAGGAGAGATACGATATGTGTAACGCATTTGAGAAAATAATGATGAAAGGATATAAACAGGGGATGGAGAAAGGTATCGAGGAAGGAATAGAAAAAGGAATAGAAAAAGGAATAGAAAAAGGAATCCGCGTGCTGATTGAGGCATATCGGGAACTGGGGATTTCTCAGGATATCATTATTCAAAAATGTGCTGAAAAATACGGCATGTCAAAAGAGGCGGCAGGAAAGTATGTGGAGGAGTGCCATATTTAATGTGGAAGATTGTTTTTCTTGCGCGCCCGTTATATACTTAGAGAAGTTTAGACGACTCTGATATTGAGGAAGATGGCGGATATGCGAAAATTTATCATGGCGCTGGATCAGGGAACGACCAGCTCCCGCTGTATTTTATTTGACAAAAGCGGTAATATCTGCAGCATGGCGCAGAAAGAATTTACGCAGATTTACCCACAGGCGGGATGGGTAGAACATAACCCGCGCGAGATTTGGGCGTCCCAGCTTGCAGTGGCAATCGAGGCGATGGCGAACATTGGCGCGGATGCTTCGCAGCTTGCGGGCATCGGCATTACGAACCAGCGCGAGACGACCATCGTGTGGGATCGGGAAACCGGAGAGCCCGTATATAACGCGATTGTGTGGCAGTGCCGCAGAACGGCAGCGTTTATTGACAAACTGAAAGCGCAGGGTCACGCGGAGCGGATACAGGCGAAAACGGGTTTGGTGCCCGACGCCTATTTTTCAGGCAGTAAGATCGCGTGGATATTAGATCATGTGGAGGGCGCAAGAGAGAGGGCGGAGCGCGGTGAACTGCTGTTTGGCACGGTAGACTCCTGGCTGATCTGGAATTTGACAAAGGGGAAAGTTCACGCAACTGACTACACCAATGCGTCACGCACCATGCTTTATCATATCCATACCCTGGAATGGGATGAAGAGCTGCTTTCTCTGCTGCGGATCCCCCGCAGGATGCTGCCTGTGGTAAAACCTTCGGGAACGGTGTTTGGGGAGAGCGATGCGAGTATTTTTGGTGCGCCGGTTCCCATTGCGAGCGCGGCGGGAGATCAGCAGGCAGCGTTGTTTGGTCAGTGCTGTTTCCGGCCGGGACAGGTGAAAAACACTTACGGAACAGGTTGTTTTCTGTTGATGAACACGGGAAAAGAAGCAATCGTTTCACAGAGTGGTCTGCTTACCACGATCGCCGCCGGGCTTGACGGGAAACCGGAATATGCTCTGGAGGGTAGTGTGTTTGCAGCAGGCGCGGCGGTACAGTGGATGCGGGATGAGATGCGGATGATGAAGATTTCGCAGCATTCGGAAAAGTACGCCATGCGTGTGCCGGACACAAACGGGGTCTATGTGGTGCCTGCCTTTGTGGGTATGGGAACGCCCTATTGGAACCCGTACGCTCGGGGTACGGCGGTCGGCATTACGCGAGGGTGCCAGAAAGAGCACTTTGTGCGGGCGGTACTGGAATCGATTGCCTATCAGTCTGTGGACGTCCTAAAAGCAATGGAAGCGGATGCAGGGATCCCGCTGGGGGAACTAAAGGTGGACGGCGGTGCGAGCGCTAACGATTTTCTGATGCAGTTTCAGGCGGACATCACAGGGCAGGCGGTGTATCGTCCGAGCTGTATCGAGACGACGGCTCTGGGTGCGGCATATCTGGCAGGGCTTTCGGTGGGTTACTGGAAAGATAAGGCGGAAATCTGCGAAAACTGGCAGCTGGGAAAACGATTCGATGTGGCGATGGAAGAGAGGACCAGACAGCAGCTTTTGAAAGGATGGAAGCGTGCTGTCAGGTGTGCGCTTGCCTGGGCGGAGGATGTATAGGTTAAATGTCCGCAGACGAGGAAGCCGAAGGCTTTCGAGCTGCACTGCAACAGAAATAACAGAAAGGAAATCATACCATGAACATTACCTACAACGAAACAAACAGGATCTTCAAGCTGGACACGCCCCATACGAGTTATTGTATCGGCGTGGTGGACGAGGAGAATTTTCTGGGGCACGTGTACTACGGCAGGAGCCTTGCGTCGGATGATCTGGCGTATCTGATGCGCACGGGGGAGCCGCCCTTTGTGCCCTCAAAGAACAACCGGGACAGATGCTCTTTTTTGGATACCTTTCCCATGGAATATACGGGCCACGGGCTGGGCGATTATCGGGAAGGGACGCTTGCGGTCCGTACCCTGTCGGGACATACAGGGGTGTCGCTTACTTATGTATCGCATGAGATTTATGACGGGAAGAAAGCACTTGCCGGTCTGCCGGCGACTTTTGGCGGAGAGGGCGAGTGTAAAACGTTAGAGATCACCTGTGAAGATAAGGTCTTAAAATTGCAGGTGGTTCTGTCTTACAGCATTTTTGCGGACACGGACGCGATCGCCAGAAGCGTAAGGATTGTAAACAACGGCGGCGAGGCGCTTTATCTGACGAAGGTAATGTCTGCCTGCATCGATATGGATAACGACGATTACGAGGTGATCACCCTGCACGGGTCCTGGGCGAGAGAGCGGGCGATGCAGACGGTGCCCATTAGAAAGGGCAAGCAGAGCGTCGGTTCGGTGCGCGGGGAGTCCAGCCATCAGGAGCATCCTTTTATGGCGTGGAAAAGCAAAAACACGACAGAAGAAGCAGGTGATGTCTACGCCATGAACTTTGTCTATTCGGGAAATTTCCTGGCGCAGATCGAGGGGGATCAGTTTGGCAGTATTCGTGCGATGATGGGTATTCATCCGCAGGATTTTTGCTGGAAGCTGGAAGCGGGCGAGAGTTTTCAGGCGCCTGAGGTAATCTGCATGTATTCGGCGGATGGTCTGGGCGGCATGACCAGGAATTTTCACGACCTGTATCGTAATCACCTGATCCGGAGTGCTTATAAGGATAAAAAACGACCGATCCTCATTAACAACTGGGAGGCGACATACTTTGATTTTGACACGGAAAAGCTTCTGGCGATCGCAAGGCAGGCGTCTGCGCTCGGCATTGAAATGCTGGTCATGGATGACGGATGGTTCGGAAACAGGAACGATGACAATTCCGGTCTGGGAGACTGGTTTGTCAATGAATCAAAGATAAAGGGCGGTTTGAAATATCTGGTGGACGAAGTCAATAAGCTGGGTATGAAGTTCGGTATCTGGGTAGAGCCGGAGATGATCTCTCCCGATTCCGAGCTGTACAGAGAACATCCCGACTGGGCGATCCAAATTCCCGGCAGAACGGGCAGTCTTGCCAGAAACCAGTATGTGCTTGATTTGACCAGAAAAGAAGTCCGCGACTGTATTTATGAGAGGATCGCGGCGGTGCTTAGAAGTGCCAATATCGAGTATGTGAAGTGGGATATGAACAGGCAGCTGTCCGATCTGGGGAGTTTCGGGCTGCCTGCGGACAGACAGGGAGAGCTTTGTCACAGACAGGCGCTTGCCGTCTATGAAATGCAGGAGAGGCTGGTGACGGATTTCCCGAATCTCCTTTTGGAGAACTGCTCCGGCGGAGGGGCGAGATTCGATCCGGGTATGCTTTATTACAGCCCGCAGATCTGGTGTTCGGATGATGCGGATGCCATCGAGAGGCTGTCGATCCAGGCGGGGACGGCGCTCATCTATCCGCTTTCCACCATGGGCGCACATGTATCTGACTGCCCGAATCATACGGTGGGCAGGACGACGCCGTTTGAGACGAGAGGCTATGTGGCGCTGGCAGGCACCTTCGGGTATGAATTGGATGTGACGAAGATTCCGGAGGCGGATCGCAATATGATCCCCGATCAGGTAGCCATGTACCATAAATATAATGATCTGGTGCGGCAGGGTGATTATTATCGCATCGCGCGCTATGCCGAGAATCACTATTATGACTGCTATGCGGTAGTGGCAAAAGATAAGAGCGAGGCGCTCATCACCTATGTGCAGGTGCTCAACCGCCCGAATTACCATAGCAGAAGAATCTGCATTCCGGGGCTTGATCCGCAGAAGACTTACGTGATCGAGAACGCGGCGGACTGGCCGGAGATCGGGCAGACGGAATATCGGGGAGATACGCTGCATTATGCGGGGATCAACGTGCCGGCGCTTTGGGGAGACTATAAAGCACGGTTGCTGCATTTCGTAGTGAAATAATATGCGAAATGCTAATTCCGCATAAGCATACAGAGAAAATCAAAGTAAGAAATGGAGTGACAGAAATGATCGTACAAAAATATAAGGATATGATACAGGGAAAATCAGTCATCCGGCAGCTCTCGGAGTTTGCGACGGCGAGAGGGCAGGAGATTGGCTATGAGAATGTGTTTGATTTCAGTCTCGGCAATCCGTCGGTGCCTGTGCCGCAGGAATTTACGGATACCATGATCAGGCTTTTGCAGGAGGAGGATTCCATGACGCTGCACGGCTACAGCCAGAGTCTGGGCATCCCTGCGGTCAGGGATAAGGTGGCGGCGTCTCTCAACAAGAGATTCGGCATGAATTATACAGGGAACCATATTTTTATGGCAACAGGTGCGGCGGGCGCGATTGCCCATGCGCTGCGCTGCGTGACGCAGGAGGGGGACGAGGTGCTTACCTTTGCACCCTATTTTCCCGAGTACGGACCTTACGTTAATTTGACCGGGGCGAAGCTCAAGGTGGTGCCTGCGGATACGGAAAGCTTCCAGATCAATTTTGCGGCTTTTGAAGAAATGCTGACGGAAAAGGTGATGGCTGTCCTTATCAATACGCCGAACAATCCTTCGGGTGTTGTCTATTCTGCGGCCACACTAAAGGAACTGGCGCGTATCATGGAGGAGAAACAGAAACAGTACGGGCACGATATCTTCCTGATTTCCGATGAGCCTTACCGGGAGATCGTGTTTGCGGGGGTGGATGCGCCTTATCCGTCCAAGTTTTATGACAATTCCCTTTCCTGCTACTCCTTTTCCAAATCCCTTTCCCTGCCGGGAGAGCGTATCGGCTATGTGGCGGTGAACCCGAAGTGTACGGATGCGGATATCATCAGTGTGATGTGCAGTCAGATCTCGCGAGGAACGGGGCACAACTGTCCGCCCTCCATCATTCAGCTGGCGGTGGCGGAGGTTCTGGATCTGACGGCGGATCTTTCGGTCTATGAGACAAATAAAAACATATTATATAAAGAGCTTACTGCTCTCGGATTCGAGTGTGTGGAACCCGGCGGCACCTTTTACATGTTCCCGAAAGTGCCGGACGGGGATGCGATTGCCTTTTCCGAACTGGCGAAAAAGCATGATCTCATTTTGGTGCCGTCCGACACGTTCGGCGTGGAAGGTTATTTTCGGATCGCCTACTGTATCGACACGGAAAAGGTGGAGCGGTCGCTTGACGCGTTCCGCGGGCTGGCAAAGGAGTGCGGGCTATGATTGAAATTTTAAAAGCAATACTGTTTGGCGTGGTGGAAGGCATTACGGAATGGCTCCCCATCAGCAGTACGGGACACATGATCCTGCTCAATGAATTTGTGACCCTCAATGTGAGTGAAGAATTTTGGGAGATGTTTTTGGTGGTGATTCAGCTCGGCGCGATTCTGGCGGTGGTGCTCCTGTTCTGGAGTAAGATATTTCCCTTCCGTTTTCGGGAAAAGCCTGTGGTGCAGAAGGATATCTTTGTGCTTTGGTTCAAGATCCTCGTGGCATGTATTCCGGCGGCGGTGATCGGGCTTGCCTTTGACGATGTGCTGGATGCGCTTTTTTACAATCCCTGGTGCGTGGCAATTGCGCTGATCGTGTTCGGTATCGCCTTTATCGTGATTGAAAACAGAAATAAAAAAATGACGCCGGCGATTACGGAGCTTAGTCAGATCACTTATCAAACGGCTTTGATGATCGGTGTGTTTCAGCTTCTGGCAGCGGTCTTCCCGGGTACTTCCCGTTCGGGTGCAACCATCGTGGGGGCGCTTTTGATCGGGGTGTCGAGGACCGTTGCGGCGGAGTTCACCTTCTTTCTGGCGATTCCAGTGATGCTGGGAGCAAGCCTCCTAAAGGTTGTAAAGTTTGGATTTTCCTTTACCGGAGAGGAGATCATGATTCTGGCAGTGGGAATGATCGTGGCATTTGTGGTGTCGGTTTTGGTGATCAGGTTCCTGATGGGTTATATCAAAAAACATGATTTTAAGGTGTTTGGCTGGTATCGGATCGCGCTGGGAATCGCAGTGCTTGCCTGGTTCACATTCGCTTAATAGTATGCAATAGGGCGGTTTTTCCTCATTTTTATGGCATTTCGTATAATATTTTATGATTAAAATTCACTATTTCCTACAGATTGTTAGTTGACAGTCCTGTTTGAATGAGCTATGATACCACTAATGAGGTCGTGCAAATCGTGAATATGTGCGGCGAGAATTATGGAAAGTATTTGTGAGAGAGAGTGGGGAAGGAGATTACTCATGGCGGAAATCAAGAAACCTGAAATCAGCAAGGCGGCAGATACAAAGACATCTACAGTGACGACACCCGTGGCAGCACCTGCAGCTAAGACAGAGCCCGCAGCAGTAAAGGCTGAGGTTAAGACAGAAACAAAGACAGAGGCGGCAAAGGCTCCTGCAGAGAAGAAGAAGCCCGGCAGAAAGCCCGGTTCCAAGACTGCGGCAAAGAAGCCCGGCAGAAAACCTGCGGCAGCTAAGAAGGAGACCGCTAAGACGACTACGGCAAAGAAGACCACTGAGGCAGCCGGCACGACCAGAAAGACAGCTGTGAAGGAGAGCCTGCATTTAGAGTTTGCGGGTAAGTCCTACACGACGGACGATCTGGTAAAGATCGCGAAGGATGTCTGGAAATATGACCTTAAGAAGAAGGTTAGTGATTTCAAGAGCGTGGAGCTTTATGTGAAGCCTGAGGAGAGCGTGGTTTACTACGTGATCAACGGCGATGTGGCAGGAAACTTCGGCATCTAAAAAATAAAAACGGATAGCGAATGTAGGCAGTCAATTCAGGGGATACTGGATTGACTGCTTTAAGTTTACTCTTTTTTTATAAAAATAGAGTTGACAAAAAAATTTAGAAGTGATACCTTACTACCAGAAGGTGTTAGCACTCTAATGAATCGAGTGCTAACAATCAACCGGGATTCGCAGCGCGAAGTTCGCGGAGTTCATGCCGGATCTTGAGGGTATTTACTCCGACAGAGGGAGACGGGATGCAGCTGGACGAAAGAAAATATATCATATTGCAGGCGATCATCCGAAATTATCTGGAGACAGGCGAGCCGGTCGGCAGCCGTACCATCTCCAAGTACACCGATCTGAACCTGAGCTCGGCGACCATCCGCAACGAGATGGCGGATCTGGAGGAGCTGGGGTACATTTTGCAGCCCCATACCTCCGCGGGCAGGATTCCTTCCGACAAGGGATACCGCCTCTACGTGGATAAGATGATGGAGGAAAAAGAACGCGAGGTGGAGGAACGTAAGGAGCTTCTGCTGGAAAAAGAAGATAAGGTCGATCATCTTCTGAAGCAGGCGGCGAAACTTCTTGCCAACAATACGGAGTATGCCGCCATGGTATCGGCTCCGCAGTACCACCGAAATAAGCTGAAATTCATCCAGCTCTCCAGAGTGGATGCACAGCATTTGCTGGCAGTCATCGTGGTGGAGGGCAATGTGATCAAGAACACGATGCTGACGGTGGAGGAGGAGTTAAATGACGAGACGCTTCTTAAGCTGAATATCCTCCTAAACACCCACTTAAACGGATTGTCGATGGAGGAGATCAATCTGGGCATGATCGCTGCGCTAAAACAGCAGGCGGGCATCCACAGCGAGATCGTGGCAGGTGTCATCGATGCGGTGGCTGAGGCGATCAAGGCGGATGAAGATTTGGAAATCTACACCAGCGGCGCAAAGAACTTCTTCAAATATCCGGAGCTTGCAGATCATGAACGGGCGAGCGAGCTGATCACGACCTTCGAGGAGAAGCAGCTTTTAACGGAGCTTGTGCAGGATAATCTTTCAGATGATAATCATACAGACATTCAGGTTTACATCGGAAGTGAGACGCCGGTCGCCGGCATGAAAGACTGCAGTATCGTGACGGCAACCTATGAGCTGGACGAAGGCATGAAGGGGACGATTGGTATCATCGGTCCCAAGCGTATGGATTACGAAAAAGTTGTGAGTAATCTGAGGCTGTTAAAGAATCAGCTGGATGATCTGTATCGACGCTAGGGTGAAAAGTGCTTCTAAAGACGTCCCGCCATTGGACGGGACGCCAAGAAGCACTAAGTTTCACCCGGGAGAATGCCTGAAATGCGGCATTCTCCGTACTGATTTGAGTCACGGCGCAGAAGACTGAATGGGTTAATAAATGGATTGGAGATGAGTGCGATGGCAGAAGAAAAGGACAGGGCAAACGAAGTGGAGGAGGAACTCGAGAAGGGAGCGCAGCGGGAAGCCGAGACAGCACAGGAAGAATCAGAGTCGGCCGCGGCGGAGACCGCGCAGGAGGGTCCCACGCCGAAAGAGACGAAAGAAGATAAAAAAGAAAAGAAAAAGAAAGACAAAAAGCAGGATGCTTTGAAAGAAAAAATCGAGGAATTGGAAGACCGTGTGAAGCGGCAGATGGCTGAGTTTGAGAATTTCCGCAAGCGGACGGAGAAAGAAAAGACAGCCATGTTTGAGACCGGCGCAAAGAGCGTGATCGAAAAGATTCTTCCCGTGGTGGATAATTTCGAGAGAGGGCTGGCAAGTATTCCCGAAGGAGAGCAGGAAGGCGCGGTCGCGCAGGGGATGCAGATGATTTATAAGCAGTTGATGACAGAGCTTGAAAATCTGGATGTCAAACCGATCCCGGCGGTCGGAGAGGAATTTAATCCCGAGTTTCACAATGCGGTGATGCAGGTGGAGAGCGAGGAGTTTGAGAGCGGGGTCGTGGCGCAGGAGCTGCAAAAAGGGTACACCTACCGCGAGGGCGTTGTCAGACATAGTATGGTGGCTGTTGTTCAGTAGGGGGTTGTTGAAGGAGTGCGGGCTGAGCGAAAATGATTTCTACGTCGCCGCGCTCTCGCTCCGCAAAATACGCAGCAGATGCTAAACTCGTGAAATACCTCGTTAAGCACTGGCGTATTTTGAGGGGCTCCTTTAGAAATCATTTCCACTCAGCCCTCACACTGTGAAAGACGCAATGAATGAAACAGCAGCACGCATATAAAGCAGGACAACGGGCGGTAGGATTCAGTAATAGATAAAAAAGAAAAATAACTATTAAAAATATATGGAAGCGTGAGCGCTTCAGAAAAGGAGTGAATATTATGAGTAAAATTATCGGCATTGACTTGGGAACAACAAACAGCTGCGTGGCAGTTATGGAGGGCGGCAAGCCCACTGTCATCGCGAACACGGAGGGCGCAAGGACGACACCGTCTGTGGTTGCCTTCACGAAGAACGGGGAGCGTCTGGTAGGTGAGCCGGCAAAGCGTCAGGCAGTTACCAATGCGGACAATACCATCGCTTCCATCAAGAGGGATATGGGTACGGACAGAGGACGCACCATTGACGGCAAGAAGTATTCGCCGCAGCAGATTTCGGCGATGATTCTGCAAAAACTGAAAGCGGACGCGGAGAGCTATCTGGGCGAGAGCGTGACGGAGGCGGTTATCACCGTTCCCGCATACTTTAACGACTCTCAGAGACAGGCGACTAAGGATGCGGGTAAGATCGCGGGTCTTGATGTAAAGCGTATCATCAACGAGCCTACGGCAGCGGCGCTGGCATACGGCCTTGACAATGAAAAAGAGCAGAAGATCATGGTTTACGACCTTGGCGGCGGTACCTTCGATGTGTCCATTATTGAGATCGGTGACGGCGTGATCGAAGTGCTTGCCACAAACGGCGATACGCATCTTGGCGGCGATGATTTTGACCAGAAGATCATCGACTGGATGCTTTCCGAGTTCAAGGCACAGGAAGGTGTCGATCTCTCCAATGATAAGATGGCGCTCCAGAGATTAAAAGAGGCGGCTGAGAAGGCGAAGAAGGAGCTTTCCTCCGCAACCACCACGAACATCAATCTGCCCTTCATCACGGCGACGCAGGATGGCCCGAAACACTTTGACAT
This sequence comes from Lachnospiraceae bacterium UBA3282, assembly GCA_002361735.1. Classification (GTDB taxonomy): domain Bacteria; phylum Bacillota; class Clostridia; order Lachnospirales; family Lachnospiraceae; genus UBA3282. The sequence goes on from DETS01000028.1 coordinate 10,631, forward strand.
GAATCTGACCAGAGCGAAGTTCGACGAGCTCACCAGCGATCTGGTAGAGAGAACAGCCGTGCCCGTACAGAATGCGATGAAGGATGCGGGTCTGACCAACGCGGATATCGGTCAGGTGCTTCTGGTTGGCGGTTCCACCCGTGTGCCTGCGGTGCAGGAAAAGGTAAAACAGCTCACGGGCAAAGAGCCCAGCAAGTCCTTAAATCCCGACGAGTGCGTGGCGCTCGGCGCTTCCGTGCAGGGCGGTAAGCTTGCGGGCGATGCGGGCGCCGGTGAAATCCTTCTGCTGGATGTGACACCTCTGTCACTTTCCATCGAGACGGCGGGCGGCATTGCTACCAGATTGATCGAGAGAAATACGACCATCCCCACCAAGCACAGCCAGGTGTTCTCCACCTACTCCGACAACCAGACGGCGGTGGATATCAACGTGCTGCAGGGTGAGAGACAGTTCGCGAAAGATAACAAGTCCCTCGGACAGTTCCGTTTGGACGGCATTCCGCCGGCAATGCGCGGCGTACCGCAGATCGAGGTAACCTTTGATATCGATGCCAACGGTATTGTTAATGTTTCCGCAAAAGATCTGGGCACAGGCAAGGAGCAGCATATCACCATCACCGCAGGTTCCAATATGTCCGATGACGAGATCGAAAAGGCGGTAAAGGAAGCGGCTGAGTATGAAGCGCAGGATAAGAAGCGCAAAGAGGCGGTCGATACCAGAAACGAGGCGGATTCCTTCGTGTTCCAGACCGAAAAGGCATTAAACGAAGTGGGCGACAAGATCGACGCTTCCGAGAAGGCCGGCGTGGAGGCTGATCTGCAGGCGGTGAAGGATATCCTGGAAAAGACCAAGGATCAGGAGCTTACCGACAGTCAGGTGGATGAGCTCAAAGCAGCGAAAGAGAAACTGACAAATTCCGCACAGGCGCTCTTTACCAAGATGTATGAGAATATGCAGCAGGCGCAGGGCGGTCCCGATATGAGCAACATGGGCGGCGCGCAGGAGGCGGGTCCCACGGACAACGGCGGCGCGGATGATGTCGTGGACGGGGAGTTCCGCGAGGTATAAAGTATCGAAAGAATCCAGGGAAGGATGTAAGTCATGGCAGAGCAGAAACGAGATTATTATGAGGTGCTCGGCGTAGAGAAAAGCGCTGACGATGCCGCCATTAAAAAGGCATACAGGGTTCTGGCAAAGAAGTACCACCCCGACATGAATCCCGGAAATGCGGAGGCGGAGAAAAAATTTAAGGAAGCATCGGAAGCTTATGCCGTTTTGAGTGATCCCGAAAAGAGAAGACAGTATGACCAGTATGGTCATGCTGCCTTCGACGGTGCGGGAGGCGCAGGCGGTTTTGGCGGCTTTGATTTCAACAGCGCGGATTTTGGCGATATCTTCGGCGATCTGTTTGGCGACCTGTTCGGCGGCAGCAGGCGTGGCGGAAGCAGAGGAAACGGGCCCATGAAAGGCGCGAATATCAGGACCAGCGTGCGCATTACCTTTGAGGAGGCAGTCTTTGGCGTGGAGAAGGAGATTGAGCTGACGTTGAAAGATGAGTGTACCGCCTGTCACGGCACCGGTGCAAAACCGGGAACCAGTCCCGAAACCTGCTCGAAGTGCGGCGGCAAAGGGCAGGTGGTATTCACTTCGCAGTCCTTCTTCGGTACGGTCAGAAACGTGCAGACCTGTCCCGACTGTCACGGCACGGGTAAGGTGATCAAAGACAAGTGTCCCGATTGCCGCGGTACGGGTTACATTGCCAATAAGAAAAAGATTCAGGTATCCATCCCTGCAGGCATCGATAACGGACAGTGCGTGCGCATTCGCGATAAGGGCGAGCCGGGATCGAACGGCGGGCCCAGAGGAGACCTTTTGGTGGAAGTGGTGGTGGGAAGACACCCCATCTTCCAAAGACAGGATGAGAATATCTATTCCACGGTTCCCATGTCCTTTGCCATCGCGGCGCTGGGCGGCGATATCGTGATCGACACGGTGGACGGCAGGGTCATCTATGAGGTAAAAGCGGGAACCCAGACCGATACGAAAGTACGCTTGAAAGGAAAGGGCGTGCCTTCCCTGCGAAGCAAGGATGTGCGCGGCGACCATTACGTGACGCTGGTGGTACAGGTGCCGGATAAACTCTCTCATGAAGCCAAGGAGCTTTTGAAGCAGTTTGATGAGAGTACGGACGACAGCCTGAATGCGGCAAAGAATATAACCTCCGACCAGAATGATGGCACAAATGGCGGCGGTGGAAAAAAGAAGAGAAAATTTAAAATATGATGCCCAAAAGGGCGATGAAAGAGCATGCAGAAAAGCCGGGAGAGATTCTCTTGGCTTTTCTTGCATTTTTATGGTAGTATAAAATAGGTGCTAAAGCAGACGCTAACTTTGAAAACAGATTGGAATGGAAAGACTGTGAAAAGGAATGCGCGGGCATAATGCGCCGGCATGGAGGTAAACATGAGATTACACAAGAAAGAAAAGGATTGTCTGCAGACGAAAACCATAGGACGCGTTCTTGCGGGGGCTTTGTTGATTGTGATTTTGGCGGCGGCGTGCGGAAAGGCGGAAACGCCTGAACCGGAACCGGAGCCAGAACCGATTGTGGAGGAGCAGGTGCTCGACGAGCCAGAACCGGAACCGGAGCCAGAACCCGAACCGGAGCTGACCACAGCCTATCCCGTGATTGGGGAGAGAGAAGAAAAGGACGGTAAGATCCAGAGTTATCTGACGGGACAGTGGACGAAGAAAGAGCAGGCCACGAGGCGTCCCATTGCGGTGATGATCCCCAATAACGCGCCGGCGATGCCGCAGTACGGGCTTTCCCGTGCGGCGATTATTTATGAGGCGCCTGTGGAAGGACGTATTACCCGTCTGATGGC
>DETS01000112.1 GCA_002361735.1 Lachnospiraceae bacterium UBA3282
AAGTGGCGTTGAAGTTTGGGTCTTACGCAATGAGAATCCATGAACCGTGTCAGGGTGGGAACACAGCAGCACTAAGTGGAACCTTTCATGTGCCGTGAGGGTGCCTGGCGGAGTTAACTGCAAAGGTAACGTACCCGGGTTACGGCTCGACAGAAAGCGCACGGTTTTATAATTCCACTTTTCGCAGATAATAGCCGAAATCTCCGGGCCCCGGATCGCCTTTCTCACATTCAAAAGCTTCAAAGCCAAACATCAGAGCCACCATCTTTTCTCTTTCATAAAAGACGCCCGGAACACCCAGGAAATACTCCTCATTTTCCGGAGATAATTCACGCAGCGAATTTTCTCCCTTTCCAAGAATCACATAGCGATAATTGTAAAAGCCGTGCAACAGAAAGCTGTTGTTTACCAAATGCTGACAGCTGCTTGAAAGAATGATAAAGTCCTTTGGCGCAAGTTTGACATAAACCCTGCTGTCGCCGTAAGGATGAATACGGTCGTACGTGTCGAGAATCTGCTCCCATTTATTTTCTTTTAAGCCCTCTATCGCAAGCGCATCCGCCATCAGGGGAGGACGCCCCGGCACAACCGTCTGCGACGATGCCGTGACAGGCGGCTCCGCGGCAGGAACATCTCGCTGCAACGATACAGCGGCAGGCGGCTCTGCTGCGGGAACATCTCTTCGCGGCGATACAGCGGCAGACGGCTCTGCTGCAGACGCAGATTCGCGCGGCGCGCTGACGATCGGCTCCGCCGCCGGCACATCCCGCTGCTCTGCGACAGTCGCAGGCTCGCGCAATGGGCTGACGTCCTTCTCGTCGGGCTGCATCTCTGCTTTTGGGGGCGCCTGTTTCGCCGCCTTACTTTCTCCCTCGATCAAGTAGCCGTTCGGCAAAAGGATCTGCACATGAATCCATTCCGCGTCTTCCAACTCTTTCTTTTCCCAAACGCCGCCGCCATCCCGCAGGGTGATCCCGTCTTCTTCCTTCCAGTTCCCGCGGTCTGTCTGCCCGCTGCCGGCGGCACCAAGACAGTAACGCACAGGAAATCTGCCTTCGATAGAATGGGGAATATTTTTGACTACCATGGTCAATCTGCCGGTCTTGTCCCTTTTTTCCGCCTTTAAAAAACCGGCACTCCCCACACGGACACCATCCTTATGTAAGCCCATATATATGATTTCTTTTTGATACATCATCTTCCTCCTTATGGTATGGTATTTCTTCTACATACCATCGCTACAATATATGCAGAGAGAGGAAGATTTATGTCTAATAATTCAACGAATCCAAATAGCGCATATAGTTGACTACCATCAGCGCAATCTTAAACGTCAGGGCGTCATCGAAGACGCGAATATCAAGTCCCGTACTCTTTTGCAGTTTCTCAATGCGGTATACCAGAGTATTGCGGTGCACAAAGAGTTGTCTGGACGTCTCTGAGACATTGAGGTTATTCTCAAAAAACTTATTGATCGTAACAAGTGTCTCATCATCCAGCTCAGCAGGGACATTGGAGCCAAAGATTTCTTCAATAAAGATTTTGCAGAGATTGACGGGGAGCTGGTAAATCAGTCTGCCGATGCCCAGTGTACTATAAGCCGTTACTTTTTTCTCGGCATAGAAAATCTTACCCACGTCAAGCGCCATCTTAGCCTCTTTGTATGACTTGGAAACTTCCTTGAGCTCCTTCACAATGGTGCCGTAAGCCACGCGCACATTGAGCATCGCTTCCATATTCATCATATCGGTAATGGTCTGCGCGATCTGTTCCAGTCTGCCGATGCCATCTTCCGGGGCAAGCGCCTTGATCAAAATGACATTGCTCTCGTCTACCGCCGTGATATAATCGCCGGACTGAACGCTGAACATCCCGTTTAAGAGCTCCATCGCTGTGGTATCCTTGTCCTTATCCGTTTCTATCAGGAAGACCGCACGGGGCAGCATCGCCTCGATATGCAGCTTTTTCGCGCGGTTATAGATATCCACCAGCAGCATATTGTCAAGGAGCAGATTCTGAAAAAAGTTATTTCGGTCGTATCGCTCCTTATAAGCGGTGACCAGATGCTGAAGCTGGCTGACCGCGATCCTGCCGATCATATAGCTGTCCTCGCCGCCTCCCTTGGCATCCAACACAAAGAGCGGCGTCTCCTCATCCAACACCTTAAGGAGATGATGGATCCCGATGACCTGACTGTCCGCAGGCGAATTAACGAAACCCGTGATCAGCGTCGGAGATATCTCCTTCGTCTCAAAGGTTGCCGCTACTTCCTTACCTTCCAGATCCCACACGGCAATGTCGATTTTGGATATTGCGGACAACTCCTCTATACTGGTCTTAATAATCTGACTTGAAATCATATATTATCCTCACAATCGAAAGGGAGGGGTGCTTTCGCATCCCTCCCCTGAAATCGTTTCTGTTAGTTGGTGATGGTCTGCTCTGTCTCTTTGTCGAAGACGTGAATCTTCTCAACGTCGAAAGCAAACTTAACGGTATCGCCGGGTCTCGCCGTAGTACGGGAATCAACCCTTGCAGTGATCGGGAACTCAGCCAGATCAAAGTATAAGTAAACCTCTGCACCGAGCAGCTCGTAAACCTTAATGGTAGACTCGAACACGCACTTTGCAGTCTCGATGAACATCTCGGAATCATACACATCCTCAGGACGGATACCGAATGTCACGGTCTTGCCAACATAACCGCCGTCGATCAGCTTCTTGGACTTAGCGGGAGGAAGCGGAATGGTCTGTCCTGCCACCTTCAGGTTCACAACATCGCCTGCCTGCTCAACAACCGCATCTAAGAAGTTCATCTGCGGAGAACCCATGAATCCTGCTACGAACAGGTTCTGAGGCTTCTGATATAAGTTCTGAGGGGTGTCAACCTGCTGAATCACACCATCCTTCATAACAACGATTCTGGTACCCAGAGTCATAGCCTCTGTCTGGTCATGTGTTACGTAGATGATGGTAGTGCCCAGTCTCTGATGCAGCTTGGAAATCTCCACACGCATCTGCACACGGAGCTTTGCATCCAAGTTGGAAAGTGGCTCATCCATCAGGAACACCTTAGGATTACGAACGATTGCACGACCCATAGCCACACGCTGTCTCTGACCACCGGAAAGAGCCTTCGGCTTACGGTCAAGGAGTGCTGTCAGATCCAGGATCTTAGCTGCCTCTTTTACCATCTTATCAATCTCATCCTTCGGCACCTTTCTCAGCTTCAAGCCAAAAGCCATGTTATCGTATACGGACATGTGCGGGTACAGAGCGTAGTTCTGGAATACCATCGCGATATCTCTGTCCTTAGGTTCCACATCGTTAACAACTCTGTCACCGATCTTCAGCTCGCCGGAAGAGATGTCTTCCAGTCCTGCGATCATACGAAGGGTGGTGGACTTACCGCAGCCCGAAGGTCCTACGAAGATGATGAACTCCTGATCTGCGATCTCAAGATTGAAATCTTTTACTGCTTCGAATCCGTTAGGATAAACCTTGCAAACGTTCTTCAAAGATAAACTTGCCATGATTGCCTCCTATTTTTGTATTATTTTTATTTCATCCGAGATAAACGGATGATTTAATCTGTAGATTAGTATAACGGAGTTTTTCCGCCTTTGCTATACCACTATTCCACAAAGATTTCCCGTCCGATTGTAAATATTGCTTACTTTGTACTTTTTTTTTCAAAGCGTCTGACAAATTGACCAATAACACCGTCATTTCCTGTGCATAATATACAAAGAAGTCATTTTTTATCGGACGGACAAGCCTATTTATGCCATTACAGCTTCATATCCCGCCTCAGCGACAGCCGCGCAGAGCGTCTCGTCCGAAACGCTGCTTTCACAGGTTACCTTCGCCTGCTTTGCCTCCAGATCCACCGCCACAGCCGTCACGCCGTCCACGCCCGCAAGCGCCTTCTCCACATGCGCCTGACAGTTTTTGCACATCATTCCTTCTACCTGTAATGTCTTTTCCATTGTTTTACTCGCTCCTTTCTGATTCTGTTCTTTTCCTTGTCGTTTCTGCCCTTGCTGTTCATTTTGTCGTTCTGCGCCGCACGGCACACACTGCGCCGCTTGTGTCGCTGCGGCGGTAGTCTGCAAAAAATCCGGCATAGGCACCATTTTCCGCCGCCTGTCCTTTCCTGCAGAGCGCACGGAAAACAGATTGAGACGCAGCGCGTTTGTGACGACGCAGAAGCTTGAGAGACTCATCGCCGCCGCCGCAAACATGGGATTTAGGGAGATTCCGAAAAAGGGAACCAGCACACCTGCCGCAATCGGAATCCCGATGCAATTATAAAAGAATGCCCAGAACAGATTCTCGTGAATATTCTTAAGCACCTGTCCGGAAAGGCGCACCGCCGCTGACACATCTGTCAGTTTTGATTGTACCAGCACCACATCCGCTGCGTCAAGAGCCACATCCGCGCCCGCGCCGATGGCAATGCCGACGTCCGCTCTGGTGAGCGCCGGGGCATCATTGATCCCGTCTCCCACCATCGCCGTCCTGCCGCTCTCCGAAAGCCGCCTGATCACCGCTTCCTTATCATTCGGCAAGACATCCGCGAGCACGGCATCCACCCCCACCTGCGCGCCGATGGCTTCCGCTGTCCGCCTGTTGTCCCCTGTCAGCATGACTACTTTCATCCCCATAGCCTTCATTTCCGCTACCGCCTGCGCACTGTCGGGCTTCACCACATCGGCTACGGCGATCACGCCCAACAGCCGATCTCCCATCGCGAAGTAGAGGGGCGTTTTTCCTTCCGCCGCAAGTCTCTGCCCTTCTTTGGTCATTTGCTCTGTCAACACCCCCCGTTCCGCAAGCAGCGCCGCCTTGCCTCCCAGAGCCGCGAGCCACTCCCGTCCGTCATCCGCGCCTGCACCGGAGTTTGGCCGCAGTTTTCCCTCGACGCCCCAGCCGGGCAGCGCCCGAAAGCCCTCCGCCTCCTCGACGGCGATCTCCTCCGTCTCCGCCCGCTCACAGACCGCACGCGCCAGGGGATGCTCGCTCTTTTTCTCCAAAGATGCCGCCACACGCAAAAGCTCCTCCTTAGAGACACCTGTCGTCGGGCAGATATCCGTGACCTGCGGTTTCCCTTCCGTCACCGTGCCTGTTTTATCCAGCACCACAAAATCCGTGCGCCCCGTCTGTTCCAGAGCAGTCGCATTCTTAAAAAGGATGCCCTGCCCCGCACCCACACCGTTGCCGACCATAATCGCCACCGGAGTCGCCAGCCCCAGCGAACACGGGCAGCTGATCACCAGCACATTGATCGCATAGGATAAGGCTTTCCCGACGCCCGCTCCCGCAAGCAGCCAAACAATTCCCGTAATCAGAGCAAGGGTAATCACCGCAGGAACAAACACGCCTGACACCCGATCCGCAATCTGCGCAATCGGCGCTTTACTCGCGACCGCATCCTCCACCATGGCAATGATCTGCTGCAAAGTCGTGTCATTTCCCACGCGGGTCGCCTTACAGGTCAGGGCGCCGTTTTGATTCAGAGTAGCGGCGCTGACCCTGTCGCCTGCACTCTTGTCAACAGGAAGACTCTCGCCCGTGAGCGCCGCCTCGTTCACCGCGCTCTCCCCCTCTATCACTTCGCCGTCTACGGGAATACTTTCACCGGGCTTTACCAAAAAGATGTCGCCCACCACGACTTCCTCCGCAGCGATCGTAAACTCCGCTCCGTCCCGTATCACATGAGCTGTCTTTGGTGCCAGCGCCATCAGGCTGCGCACGGCGTTCGTGGTCTTTCCTTTGCTGTAGGACTCCAGCATCTTGCCCACCGTGATCAGCGTCAGAATCGTCGCCGCCGACTCAAAATACATATCGTGCAGACAGTGCGTTGCCATCGCATAGCCTTCCGCCATTTCCGCGTCCGTGATGCCTCCTCTCATAAAAGCGCCCATGCGGAACATCACCGCCGTGCTGTACACGAAAGCCGCGCCGCTGCCGAGTGCAACCAGGGCATCCATATTGGGGGCCCTGTGCAAAAGGCTCGTAAAACCGCTGATAAAAAACTTTTGGTTAATGACCATCACCGCCCCTGTCAGGAGGAGCTGATAAAGGGCGATCGCCCAGGGATTCTCCGCAAAAGCCGCAGGAACCGGCCATCCCCACATCAGATGCCCCATGGAGACATACATCAAAGGGATGAGCAGGCACAGAGACGTGATCAGCCGCCTGCGCATCTTCGGCGTCTCGCGGTCCACGAAAGCATCCTGCGCACCTGCCCTGCCGCTGTTTACCGCCATACCGTTTCCGCAAGCAGAACCACACACGGCATTTCCGTCGGGCGCATGACTCCCCACACCGATGGGAGCCGCTCCGTACCCCGCCTTCTCCACCGCCCGACAGATCAGTGCTTCTGTCGCCGGCTCCTCATAGCTGACCAGCATATTATTCATCAGTAAGTTTACACTAACTGACGAAACGCCCGCTACGCCGCGCACCGCCTTTTCCACATGCGCAGAGCAGGCCGCACAGGTCATGCCCGTCACATTATATTTTTCTGTTTTCATAGTTACCTCCATACCGAAGCATTATTACTTTAACTTTTTCATCAATTCCACTGCCTCTGCCAGGATCTGCGTATCTCCCTGCCGCACACTCTCCGCCACGCAGGTCATCATGTGATCCTCAAACACCACATAACCCAAATTCCGAAGCGCACTTTCCACCGCACCGATCTGGATCAGAATATCCCCGCAGTAGCGATTGTCGTCAATCATCCCTTGGATGCCTTTGAGCTGCCCGATGATCCGATTGATACGATTCTGCAGTTTTTTCTGTTCTCCCGCATCGCGCGGCGTCTGCTTATGCCGGCAGCACTCGCATACATCGCCTGCGGTCGTTTTTTCTTCACCCATTTATGTTCTCCCGTTTCTATCGATTTCAGTACCTTATCTGTATCACAGTGATTCCTTGCAGACATTATATACCCCCATGGGGTATATGTCAACTTTAACACAAAAAAACCGGGAACAATTTCTCGGCACCGGCAACCATACCCTTGATGATCTGCTTGCTAAATGCAAAGTAGAATATCACGATCGGCGCCATGGTCATCAGCATAGCCGCCATGATCTTCGGATAATCGGAAGTAAACTGTCCCGTAAACTGCTTTAAGCCAAGCGGCACTGTGTAGAGCGCTCTGTCCTTGATCAAAATGAGGGCAAAGGAGAACTCGTTCCAGCAGCTGAACACGTTGATGATGGCAACCGTCACCAGAATCGGCTTACATACCGGCAGGAGCAAGGTATACCAGTGATTGGATATTCCCGCCTTGGAGAAAATAATGTAAATGGGAACCATCAGGGAGTGGATCGGAATCAGCATTCCCATCAGGAACATCACATACAAAGGCTTATTCAGCGCAAAGTCGATTCTGGAAAGGATATAGCCCACAATGAAGGCGATCAGCACGATCAACAGAACCGAAAGGATCGTGGTCCGCGCACTGTTTCCAACGGACTGCATCAGCTTATAGTCCTTGTTGGATAAAATCTTTACATAATTGGAAAGTGTCGGGCTGGTCGGCAGACCGACGATATCCGCATTGAACTGTCTCTTTTCTTTTAAGGATGAGTAAAGCATCCATACCAACGGAAAGATACAGGTCAGTGAAAACACCCAAAGCAGGAAATTGATCACAACCGTAAGCACGCCTCTCTTTGCGCGGGTCCCTGCTGAATTATCTTCTACTTTTGTCATTTTCATTTCTTTCGCCATAGCAGTTCCCCTCCTTTACGCATTAGCCTTTTTACGGGCTTTGATTGCTTTTTGTCTTTCTCTCTCGATCTGTTTTAAGCGCTTTGCCTCTTCACGGTCGTACTTATCCGTCATCAGGTGATTCATAAGCAGCTGAGAACCGCCGATGACCGCCAGCGCCAGTACGAAGATACCGACAGAGATACAGGAACCGTAACCTAAGTTCGACTGTTCAAAGGAAGCAGCAAGCTTGTCGGGATCCTGAGCAGCCTTTGCGCTGATCGCCATACCGTAACCAAGACCGATGTTCTGGAAGTTCTCATACTTGGTAGCATCTGCTGCCTGAGGAAGTACCGCGAACTTTGTGGTATCCTTGAACAGTCTCTGAGTCTCTGTCAGAGCAGCTACGAAAGCAGGATCCTCGAAGTTGCCTTTGCCGGCAATGATGTCAGAGAACCACTGTGTACCGGTGTACTGATAACCAAGGCAGGATAAGAAGCAGGAGTTCATCTGCCACTGACCGCTGTTACCGAATGCGATGGTGTCGATGCCCTGACCGCTGAAGTACTCAGCTGCCTTTTCTACGTCAGCCCAAGTGGTCGGGAAGCTGTCAAAACCTGCCTCTTTCCACATAGCAGTATCGTAGATTACTACAGTACAGGTACCACCTGTCAGAGCGGGATAAGCATAGTACTTACCGTCTGCGGTGAAAGGTACCAGATAGTCCATGTTGTACTGGCTTGCGTAAGGAGAATTCTTGATATCCTCTGTCTGATCATAAAGCAGACCCTGGCTTGCCCAGCTGATGGTGTTCATACCCTGAAGCAGGAACACATCCGGAAGATCGTCTGCTGCCGCACGGGTTGCGATCTGCGTCTTGTAATCATCGTTTGCCAGAACTTCTTCGTCAAGAGTGATGTTGCCGTGGTCGGTCTGCCACTGTGCCAGGCAGGTACGGAAACCATCGGAACCACCGTTACCCTCAGACTCCTCAGAAGTAGAGAAGTGCATGATAGAGATGTTGCCGCTGTAAGCAAGATCGCCGCCTGCTGCAGGAGCTTCCTCTGCCGCGGGTGCTTCCTCAGCCGCAGCCTGCCATGGTAACTACCATAGCAGATGCCAGTAAAACGCTACGAGTTTCTTTTTCATTGTTTTAATTCCTCCCTTTAATATAGGAAGGAAGTGTGCAACCGCTTTAAGCTGTCCATTTTGTGCCTTTAGAGGAAATGCCGGTTGGAAACAGTACCCGAAACGTACTGTCTGTGAATGTCTTCCAGATAAGCTGCCAGCTCAGACTGTTTATTCGGATAAAGATGGGCATATGTTTGTAACGTAGTTTCAATCTTTTCGTGTCCCAGACGTTCCGCGATCAGGAGCGGTGAATAACCCAGTTCAATCAAAAGACTCGCATGAGAATGGCGCAGGTCATGAATGCGGATTTCTTTTACGCCGACTTTGGCGCAGCCGGATTTCAATTGTCTGGTCAAATAATATTTGCTTACGGGGAAAAGTCTTTTGCCTTGACAGGAGGCAGGAAGACTCGATACATAGGCCTGGATATCATCGCACAAAAAAGCCGGCAGAGCGATCGTTCGCAGACTACCTGCCGTTTTTGGCGTAAGCAGAAGGTCTTCTCCCTGAAAACGGCAGTAATTCTGTGTGATATGCAGCAGACGCTTTTTAAAGTCAAAGTTATCAGCGGACAGCGCAAGCATTTCGCCTGATCGTATGCCTGTCCAAAACAGGAGTTGGAAAATGAGTCGTGCCGGAGGTTCCGGCTCCAGACAAGACAGGAAACGATTAAATTCATCGATTGTCCAGAAATTCATGACAGTAGTTTTCTTGTTTCCCATACTGCTGCATAGAGCAGCCGGGTTGGAGGGCAGATTATAATAGCGCATACCATAATTCAGGATAGCCGACAGCTGAACGTGAATAGATTTCAGATAGGTGTCGGAATAGGTCTGTTCTCTTTTGGTACACTGGGATAAAAGCTCATTCTGCCAAAATCTTACGGTGGAGACTTTGATCTCATTTACCGACATATCTTTAAAATAAGGCAGGATTTTTGTTTTGATCAAATAGTTTTTTACAGAAAATGAAGTGGGCTTGCAATGATTTCTGCAATCTTCCAGATAGAGATCCGCCAGTACTTCAAAGACCATGTCGCAGCTGCCCTGATGCTGCATCAGAAAAGCAGCTTCATAATCTCTTGCTTCTTTGCGGGAGGGAAACCCCTCCTTCTTTTTTCGCTTTCTTTTACCGGTCCAGTCAGTGTAGTAAAAACTGCAGTACCAGCTGTTTCGCACTTTGTTCCTATAAACGGGCATAAAAACACATCCTTTCTTTTTTACAACATTATACAAAAAAGGCGGCTTGTAAAAAGTACGCGAATGGACGGCGGTCAACTGCATCGGCGTGTTATCGGACGAATTGGGATGGTCCTCTTTGGAACCGATGATCTTTGTAAAACGTTTAAGTACTACAGTTTTTGGTAAAATATTTTAGAAAATACGAAAGAATCCCCACAAAAATTGTATAGATTCAATAGATTGATTCGACAGATCAAAAAAAGGATAATAGCGGGATAAAGGAAAAAATAACAAAAAACATTGTCGAAATCGCAACAATTGTACCAATTGAATCTGTGAAAGATTGCTAAAATATAAAATTTGCATATAAAAAAATGGATTTCCTATTGCAATAATACTAAAAATAATATACTATAAAAGAGCGAAAACGATTAAGTTTAAGCAAAAAAAATAAAGGGAGGAATTAAAGAATGAAAAAGAAACTCGTAAGCATTCTACTGGCAACCGCTATGGTAGTTACCATGGCCGGCTGCGGCGGCGGTAATGCAGAACCCGCAGCAGAGGCACCTGCGGCTGAGACACCTGCAGCAGAGGAGGCACCTGCGGCTGAGGAAGCACCCGCAGCGGAGGAAGCACCTGCGGCTGACGATGCTGCTGAGGCAGCGCCCGCCGGCGACGAAGGCAAAGTGCTCAACATCTACTGCTGGAACGAGGAGTTCAAGTCCCGTATCACGGATCACTATCCTGATTATACGGAAGTTGACGCTACCTCCGGCACGATCGGCGATGTATCCGTTAAGTGGAACATCACCCCCAACGCTGACAACGCTTACCAGAACAATCTGGACGAGACCCTGTTAAAGCAGGCAGACGCTGCTGCGGATGACAAGATCGATCTGTTCCTGATCGAGGCGGACTACGCACTCAAGTATGTTGATTCCGAGTACACGATGCCCATCGCGGATCTTGGTATCACGGATGCGGATCTGTCCAAGCAGTATCAGTACACCAAGGATGTCGTTACCGATTCCAACGGCGTACTCAAGGGTCTTTCCTGGCAGGGCTGCCCCGGCGTTTTGTTCTACAACCGCGAAGCAGCAAAGGAAGTGTTCGGTACAGATGATCCTGCTGAGATTCAGAATTACGTAAAGGATTGGGATACCTTCAATGCGACGGCAACTACGCTTAAGGATGCAGGCTACAGCATCATGTCATCCGTAAACGACAGCTACCGCGTATATTCCAACAACGTTTCTAAAAAGTGGGTCAACGACAACATGATCACCATTGATGATAACATCATGAAGTGGGTAGATGACTCCAAGACGCTGGTAGACGCCGGTGCAACCGGTACGCATGATCTTTGGAGCGACGACTGGAGCAAAGGCTTCTATCCGGAAGGCAAGGTATTCGCTTACTTTGGTCCCGCATGGCTTGTAAACTTCTCCATGGCAGCTGATACGGAAGGCAGTATCGGTAACCAGGGTGGCTGGGGCGCAACCGAAGGTCCTCAGGGCTTCTTCTGGGGCGGCACCTGGATCTGTGCGGCAACAGGCACCGACAATGCAGGCATCGTAAAGGATATCATGTTAAAGATGACGACCGATGACACGATCATGAAAGACATCGTTGTTGCGGATGACGATTTCGTAAACAACAGCACGGTTATGGATGCAATGGCTCAGGATTCTTCCTACTCCAGCAAGATCCTTGGCGGTCAGAACCCTCTTGGCATGTACGCTAACGGCGTATCCGCTCTCGACTTAAGCAACCTTTCCTCTTATGATCAGGGTTGTAACGAGGAGTTCCAGCACGCTATGAAGAACTACTTTGAGGGCACGGCAACCAAAGAGGAAGCGCTCGATCTGTTCTACAAAGCAGTAGTTGAGAAATATCCTGAACTGTCCTACTAAGCGACAGAGGCTGCAAACGGCAACTTTGCTTACAAACGGTTCTAGATGACTCAGGACCTTGTAGGAGTCATTCCTACAAGGTCCATTTTTATCAGAAAGGTTGCGAATCTATGAAAAAAAAATCAAAAGCCGTTCGTTATAACAAATGGGGCTACATATTCTTATTACCCTTTATCATCGTCTATGTTGTATTTCAGTTAATCCCGATGTTTACCACGATCTATAACAGTTTCTTTGAGAACTATATGTCGGGCTTAAAACAGATCGGACCGAATTTCGTGGGTCTGAAAAATTATGGCACCTTGTTTTCACAGGGAGATATCTGGGTCTATACCAAAAATACGCTGGTTTTATGGATCATGTGTTTCGTGCCGCAGATTATTCTCTCCCTGCTTCTCGGCGCATGGTTTTCCGATACCCGCCTGCGTTTGAAAGGGCAGCGCTTTTTCAAGACCGTTATCTACCTGCCGAATCTGATCATGGCATCCGCATTTTCCATGCTGTTCTTTACGCTGTTTTCGGACGGAGGTCCCATCAATTCCCTTTTGATACAGATCGGCTTTATTTCAGAGCCGTATAAGTTCCTCTCCAATACCGGGAGTGCCCGGGGATTGATCGCGATCATGAACTGCCTGATGTGGTTTGGTAACACAACGATCCTTTTGATGGCAGGCATGATGGGAATCGACACCTCACTCTTTGAGGCATCGGAAGTGGATGGCGCTACCTCCACACAGGTCTTCTTTAAGATCACGCTGCCGCTCTTAAGACCGATTCTGATCTACGTTATGATCACATCCCTGATCGGCGGCCTGCAGTTGTTCGATGTACCGCAGATTTTGACCAACGGAACCGGCGATCCCATGCGTACCACCATGACGCTGATCATGTTCTTAAATAAGCATCTGTTCAGCAAAAACTACGGAATGGCCGGCGCTTTATCCGTACTGCTGTTTATCATAACCGCTGTTTTGAGTCTGATCATCTTTAAGGTGACGGGCAATGACAAGAGAAAGGGGTGATTCTATGCATAGCGACCACAATGAACCAAATAAAGGATTGGGGCTGCACACCAGACGCTTGATAGCCTATATCGTACTCGTTGTCATCTCCTTCTTCTGTCTGTTCTGGTTTTATGTGCTGTTTATCAACGCCACCAGATCAAACGGAGAACTGCAGTCCGGATTTACCGCCATTCCAAGCGGCAATCTTGTGAAAAACTGGACGAACCTGGTACACGGCACACTTCCCGTATGGAACGGTCTTTTCAACAGTCTGCTGATCTCGGCGCTGAGCGCCGTACTGTGCGTGTACTTTTCGACAATGACCGCTTATGCCATCCATGCTTACGACTTCGCCATGAAGAGGTTCATTTATCCGTTTATCCTGATGATCATGATGATACCTACACAGGTAACCGCGCTCGGTTTCATCAAGCTCGTCTCAAACATGAAGCTGGAAGATTCGTTTATTCCGCTGATCGTTCCCGCTGTCGCTGCACCGGTGACTTTCTTCTATATGAAGCAGTACATGGAAAGTTCGCTTCCGCTCTCTTTGATCGAGGCGGCGCGGATAGACGGCTCGGGCGAATTTCACACGTTTAACATGATCGTCCTGCCGCTCATGAAGCCGGCGATCGCAGTACAGGCAATCTTCACTTTCGTGAGTAACTGGAACAATTACTTCACACCGGCGCTGATCTTACACGAGGATAAGAAGAAAACACTCCCTATCCTGATTGCGCAGCTGCGTGCTGCTGACTGGTTGAAGTTTGATATGGGGCAGGTATATGTAATGATCGCCTTCTCCATCTTCCCGGTTATCATTGTCTATCTGATTCTGTCCAGATACATCGTACAGGGTGTAGCACTCGGTAGTGTGAAGGGATAATCGGACAGCCAAACAAAGTACGAAAAAAGAAACCAATCCAATACACAAAATAAGGGCAGTTCCAAATTCGGGAACTGCCCTTTATCTCTCCTCATCTTATCGCAGCCAACCGGAAGCAGGCTACTTATCTATCATCCACATCCGTCGTATCTTCCGTCTCCGGTATTGCCTCAGTTTCTACTCCGTCCGTATTCCGCTCACGATAAAAGGCAAGCTGGTTCTTACCGCGCTTCTTCGCCTTATAGACGCCCTGATCAGCCGCCTTATAGAGGGTCTCGAAATCTGCGCCCTCCTGCGGGTAAACCGCCACACCGATGCTGGCGGTCGCTTTATACTTCACGTACTCGCCTGCCTGAAAATGCTTGAAGAAATCCTCTACCTTTGCCGCTTCCTTGAGAATATTCTCCTCTGTGGTGATCCCCTTCAAAAATACCATGAACTCGTCGCCGCCTACACGCCCCACGATGTCCGTGGCACGGAAGATACCGCCGATCTGTTTTCCCAGGGAGCGCAGCACTTCGTCGCCAAACGCGTGCCCCATGGTATCATTTACCTTCTTAAAGTTATCCACATCCACCATGAAAAGCATGGACTGCGTATCGGGATTCTGTGCCATAAATTCTTTGATCTTTCGCTCGGTCGCCAGCTTATTGTTGAGACCGGTCAGAAGATCGGTATCCGCCTTATCTTCCAGTTCCTTTTTCTTGGCATTACTGCGGAACTTGCTCGTGATGTTGATCACCATCACCACGCAGAAGAAAACAGCGATCGCTATCAGCAGGGACATTGCCATATTACTGGTATTTTTCCGCAGATAGCGCACCTGTCTTTCCATGTACTCGCCGCCGACATAGAGCACCAAATCCCAGCGATTCGTTCCCAACGGCGCAAAGATAAAGACATCTTTTTCCTTTCCCCGATTGACATCGACATTGCCTCGGGAACCGTTATTCATACGACCGCGAAGAGATCTCGCCGCCGCCTTATCTACCTTATCCACTGCAGTCAAAAGATTGCCGTCCTTGACATAATCACTATTTGTAGCGCCGCTCAGCCCAAGAATCTTTCCCTCCGTATTCACAAGGACAAGGAAACTGCCATTATCATAGCCGGACTTATACAACATATTGGAAAACCGTTCCATGGGATAAAACAGCAGCAGATATCCCTGCGCCGTATCGGAGCTGACCCGCTCCATCACAATGACTGATTTGCTTTCTTCCACATAGACATAAGGGGAAGTCGCTCCCGAAAGCGCCTCAAAATAAGCTACCGCCGATAAATCGACATTCTGACCGTCCGAATCGACCGCCTGACCGTTCAGATCACAGTAGAGCGCCTCATCCACTCCCGCGCTCTGTGCCGCAATCTGTAAAAGTTCCGTCACCCGCGCCGTATCCTTTGCCCCTTCTTGTGCAAGTATCGCGGCAATGGGTAACTCAACGCTGTCAATCTTTTCCAAATCATGCAGCAGACTGCTGCCATAACTCTCTACATTTGAGATCAGCGTCTTGGAAACGGTATTCGCAGCCTCCTTATTTGCTTTGTGCGTGAAACTGGCGAGCATGATAATAACAACCACCATCATAATGGCTGTCGGCATCAACCACTGTAATACGCTTGATTTGTTCTGATTATCCATCTGCTTCTTCGTTCTCCTCGTTCAGCTGTAGAGAAAAGCTCATATCGTCCGTAATTTCTTCCGGCTCCGGCTCCAGTTTTTTGAAAATACCGCTGTATAACCAAGCAGCGCCATAGGCGGGCGCCGAAATGCCAAATAAAAAGACAAAAAGCATTGCGTAAGTAGAAAAGTAACAGATCACCAAAGGCAGCGCATAAAGAACCATCATCAATAATGTTTTCGGCAAATTGGCAAAAGCCAGGATCAGCGCATTCCTAAGTGTGTTCCTGATCGTATTTTCAAAGCGCGACTGCAGGGGAAATACATAGACCGCCATCATCAACAATATGATCGCTACCGCCAGCACCGCGACCACGACCGCTTTCGGGAACTCCATACCCGAATAGTTAAAGATCAGAATATCGCCCACATAAACCGCGATCACCAAAAGCATCAGGATCCAAATCAATGTAGCCTGCTTAAAATTCTGCACAAAAGACTTAAAGAAACCGCGAACCAGATAGCCCTCTCTGTCACGGACCATCTTTAGGAGCACATAGTGCATCCCCGTATAAGCCGCCCCTATCGTAATCACAGGGATACAGCAAATAATCATTAAAATATTTAAGATCAACAAATCCCCTACGCGATTCAGGACGCGCATCAAGGGACTGTCCATATCCAAAAATCTGCCCACTGAAATTCCTCCCGATATTTCAAATTTCAGTATATCACAAAAAAGTACAAAAGTCTATATTTTATATTTTGACGATAGCGTAAGTTTATTGTAGGA
>DETS01000082.1 GCA_002361735.1 Lachnospiraceae bacterium UBA3282
TCTAAGTCTTGTGCAAGAGAATGCTCACAAAACGAGCATTCTCTGTATGGGGAATATAGGATGACTGAAATGATAGAGAGCCACGGCGCGGCTGACACATTTGCATATGGAAAGGCTTTGGGGGAAAAGGCAGCCTCGGGAGAGATTTACACGCTGGTCGGGGATCTGGGCGTGGGTAAGACCGTGTTCACGCAGGGTTTTGCGGCGGGGCTTGGCATTACGGAGCCGGTAAACAGCCCTACTTTTACGATCCTGCAAAGCTATGAGGAGGGCAGACTGCCCCTGTATCATTTCGACGTCTACCGCATCGGCGATGCGTCGGAGATGGATGAGATCGGCTATGAGGATTGCTTTTACGGGGAGGGGGTCTGCCTGATCGAGTGGGCGGATCTGGTTGCGGAGATCATACCAAAGGAATGCATCCGCGTGACGATCGAGAAGGATTTGGCGAAAGGGTTTGACTTTCGCAGGATCGTCGTCGAGCGCTAAAATAGCGAAGATAAATGTGATAGAAAACGAATGCGGGCACAAACAAACTTTAACGAAAGCGGGCAGCAAAAAAGAGAGGTTGCAGCGTGAAAATTCTGGCAATAGACAGCTCCGGGCTGGTGGCATCGGCAGCCCTGATGGAGGATGACAATTTCATTGCGGAGTACACCGTACAGTATAAGAAGACCCACTCTCAAACCTTGCTTCCGATGGTGGAGGAGATCTGCAGGATGGTGGAGCTTGATCTTAGCACGGTGGATGCCATCGCGGTGGCGGCAGGTCCCGGATCGTTCACGGGTCTGCGGATCGGTTCGGCTACGGCAAAGGGGTTGGCTTTTGCCTTAAAAAAGCCCATCGTGCCTGTGCCCACGGTGGAAGGTCTTGCCTATCAGATGTACGGGGCGGCGGATTTGGTCTGTCCCATTATGGATGCCAGACGGAATCAGGTTTATACCGGAATTTATGAATTTATACCTGACTCAAGTGGTCAATTTGGATATGACATGCGTGTTATCAGGGAGCAGTGCGCGGTCTCCTTTGATGAGATTTCTGCGGCTTTGAATGAACTTGACAGAAGTGTCATATTTTTGGGAGACGGGGTGCCGGTATTTCAAGAGCGGATGGCAGAGCTGTTGCATGTTTCTTATACCATTGCGCCTGCTCACCGTTCCAGACAGTCGGCGTCGGCCGTCGCCGCGCTGGGAAGCGTTTATTATCGGAAGGGGATTGTGGAGAGCGGGGATGCCCACGCGCCGATTTATTTGAGAAAGTCTCAAGCAGAAATGGAGGGGGCGTCATGATCGTGTACCGTGATATGACTCCGCAGGATGTACCTTTTATCAGCCGGCTGGAGGAGGAGACTTTTTCCATGCCGTGGTCACCGACTTCCTTCTTGCAGATGATCGAGCAGGAGAACGCCAGATATTATGTGGCGGAGGAGGATGGGCAGCTTCTTGGCGGCTGTGGTCTTTTGCTGGTTGCGGGAGAAGGAAATATCAGCAACGTGGCGGTCGCAAAGGAAGCGAGAAGGCGCGGCGTGGGTGCGGGGCTGATGCGGCATATGCTTTCCGAAGGGGATAAGGCAGGACTTACCGCTTACACCTTGGAAGTGCGGGTCAGCAATGCGGCGGCGATCGCGCTTTATCGGAAATTTGGTTTTGTGTCGGAGGGCATCCGCCCGAAGTTCTATGAAAAACCGACGGAAGACGCCATGATCATGTGGAAGAGATAGGCAGTGCATGGAACAATTACCACGGTCATTACCGTTTTTGTCTGTTAAACTATAGTAAATCCCTGCGGGATTAACTATTACGATCGAGGATCTGCGATCCTCGGCGGAGGTAATGACTTGCGTATAGGAGGATTGTCATGCGTGTTTATGAAGAAAAAAAGGAATTGACTGAGACGGTCTGCAATGCCTGCGGCAAAAAAATGCTGGTAGAAAACGGCATTTTGAAGGAGGAGTGCATCCATGTGGAGCATGACTTTGGTTTCTTTGGCGAAAAGGACGGGATGAGCGACAGCTTCGACCTCTGTGAACCCTGTTATGAAAAGCTGATCTCCGGCTTTCGGATTCCCGTTGACAGGCGGGAGAGAAAGGAACTGCTGTAGACTGTCTCCGTTTTGGAGGAAAGATTGAAAAATAAGTCTGATGACCTTATTTTTCAATCGCGAGTTTGTGTCGGAGCCACAAACTCGGAATCGCAGAGCAAAATTTGAGATTTTGCTCGCGTGTCGTCGCAAAATGATGCTCCGACATGGAGAAAACTATGTTAGATATCTGTCTATTAGGCACGGGAGGAATGATGCCCCTGCCGCGCAGGTGGCTCACATCCATGATGACAAGATACAATGGGAAAAGTATCCTCATTGACTGCGGGGAGGGTACCCAGATTGCCATGAAGGAGAAGGGATGGAGTCCAAAGCCCATTGACATTATTTGTTTTACGCACTATCACGCGGATCATATCAGCGGGCTGCCGGGGATGCTCCTCACTATGGGAAATGCGGAGCGCACGGAGCCGCTTTTGATGATCGGCCCCAAAGGATTGACTAGGGCGGTCAACTCTCTGCGCGTGATCGCACCGGAACTGCCCTTTGAGATCACCTGTAGGGAAATTACGGAGCCGGAGCAGACTTTTTCTTTTGACGGTTTTCGCATCGAGACGTTTCGTGTCAATCACAATGTGGTCTGTTATGGCTATAACATTGTCATTGACCGCATCGGAAAATTTGATGTGGAGCAGGCCATGCAGTTAAATATTCCGAGAAACTACTGGAATCCTCTGCAAAAAGGTGAGATAATAGAGATAGACGGAAAAACTTATACGCCGGATATGGTACTGGGAAGTCCCAGAAAAGGCTTGAAGGTGACTTACTGTACGGACACGCGCCCCACCGACAGCATTGTCAGAAATGCGGCGCAGGCGGATCTTTTCATCTGCGAAGGAATGTACGGCGAGCCGGAAAAAGCACAGAAGGCGAAAGAGTATAAGCATATGACCTTTTACGAGGCGGCGCAGCTTGCGAAGGAAGCGGGGGTGCGGGAGCTTTGGCTGACCCACTACAGTCCTTCTCTGATCCGTCCGGACGACTATATGCCGGAGGTCTGGAAGATATTTCCGAATGCGGTTGCAGCCAGAGATGGCAGGAGTGTCGATCTTTTGTTTGAAGATTAAAGTGGTTCGCAAAAAACGCTTTGACATGGAGGTAGACAATGAAAAAGTCCGGTATTGTGAAAGTAGTTATTATCGTGGTGGTGCTGGCAGCGATCGTTTTGGCTTTTTTCCTTTATCAAGGGCACAGATCCGAGCAGCAGAAACAGACGGAGGCGGTAACGACGGTTGTGCAGAGCGTCCTGATGCGGAATCTGGAATACAACTATCCGCCCACGCCTAAGGAAGTGGTAAAATATTATGCCGAGATCACGGAGTGCTTTTACAATGAAAAGTACAGCGATGAGGAACTGCTCCTGCTGGCGGCAAAGATCCAGGAACTCTATGATGCGGAACTGGTCGCAAATAAGACGCAGGAGCAGTACATAGATGATCTGAAACAGGATATCGTGGAGATGAAACAGGAAGGCTATACCATTGCCAGTTATGAAGTTTCCGCCAGTACGGACGTGGAGTATTTTACGGAGGACGGTTATTCCTGCGCAAGGCTGTACTGCACCTTCTATCTGCGCAAGGGCGGGACGACAGGACGGGCGCCGTCTTTGGAGCGGTTCATACTCAGACAGGATGAGGACGAGCATTGGAAGATATTGGGTTGGGAATTAGTCGACGATAGTAAATCCTGACGGATTAACTATACGAGGACTGCTTCGCAGCCTCGGCTTTGTGTTGCCGATCACGGTACAGAAAGGAAGACGATAATGGAATCCGTAACGATTCTTGCCATTGAGACGTCCTGCGACGAGACGGCGGCAGCAGTGGTCAGAAATGGCAGGGAAGTCTTGTCTAATGTGATTTATTCGCAGATCGATCTGCATACTCTTTATGGAGGCGTGGTGCCGGAAATCGCCTCCCGCAAGCATATCGAAAAGATCAACCGGGTGATGGAACAGGCATTGAAGGAGGCTGACAGAGAACTTTCCGACTTGGATGCTGTTGCGGTAACGTATGGTCCGGGTCTGGTGGGTCCGCTTCTGGTGGGCGTGTCGGCGGCAAAGGCGGTGAGCTTTGCCTCGGGGCTGCCTCTGATCGGTGTTCATCATATCGAGGGTCATATCAGCGCGAATTATATTGAACATAAGGATCTGGAACCGCCCTTTGTCTGCCTGATTGCATCGGGCGGCCATTCGCATTTGGTGGTGGTGAGAGACTACGGCAAATATGAGGTGCTTGGGCGCACCAGGGATGACGCGGCGGGAGAAGCCTTTGACAAGGTGGCCAGAGCCATCGGGCTGGGCTATCCGGGCGGTCCGAAGATCGATAAGGTGGCAAAGGAAGGAAATCCCGACGCCATTGCCTTTCCGCGCGCAAAAGTAGGAGATTCCGACTATGATTTCAGCTTCAGCGGTCTGAAGTCCGCCGTGCTCAACTATTTGAATTCCTGTGAAATGAAGGGAATCCCAATCTGCCGGGCGGATGTGGCGGCATCCTTTCAGAAGGCGGTGGTGGATGTACTGACAGAGCATTCCATGGCGGCGGTGGAACGCTGTGGGCTGCGTAAATTTGCGATCGCCGGCGGCGTTGCCTCTAATTCCGCGCTGCGGCAGGCGCTTGAAAAAGCCTGTGAGGAGAGAGAGATTGCCTTTTACCGCCCGACTCCGCTTTTGTGTACGGATAATGCGGCGATGATCGGTGCGGCTGCCTATTACGAGTATGTGCAGGGGGTGCGGCACGGGCTGGATCTGAATGCGGTACCGGGGCTGAAACTGGGAGAATAAAAATGAATAAAAAAAGATGTACTGCCATCGTGTTGGCGGCAGGAAGCGGCAGGCGTATGAACAGTGATGTGGCAAAGCAATATCTGCCATTGGGGGATAAGCCGTTGATTTGGCACGCGCTGCATGTGATAGAGAAGTCCGCCGTGATTGACGATTGTATCCTGGTCGCCGGTCAGGAGGATATTGTAAGCGGTTATGTGGAAAAAGAGATCGTGGCGAAATATGGTTTACATAAAATATCGTCTATTATTCCCGGAGGGGCACAACGATACGATTCTGTTTACAATGCGCTCCGGGCAATCGCGGAAACGAGAACAGATACGGTAAACGAGGATGGCTATGTCTTTATTCACGACGGCGCAAGGCCTTTTTTGACGGAGGAGATATTAGAACGATGCCTTGCGGAAGTCGAGAGGACGGGCGCCTGCGTGGCAGGAATGCCTGTTAAGGATACCATCAAGTTCGCGGACGAGGCAGGATTTGCGGCGCAGACTCCCGACAGAAATGCTTTGTGGCAGATTCAGACACCGCAGGTGTTCGAGACGGCGCTGATTCTTTCTGCCTACGAGAGACTGATGCAGGAGAAGGAAAGACTTTTGCGGGAAGGTATTTCCATCACCGACGACGCCATGGTGGTGGAAACCTTTACGGACTGTAAGGTCAGACTGGTGGAAGGGTCTTACCGTAATATCAAGATTACAACACCGGAAGATATCGCGGTGGGGGAAGCGTTTTTGCAGGCAGACGGGTGAGATGACGGAAACGAACCCCCAGGTGCTTTTTCGGTAGCGTATGCCGGGGAGAAAGCGCCGTCAACGAAAGATTGAGGGAGAGATCATGAAAAAAATTGTGAAGCTGATTGCTGCATTGACTGTGACTGCGCAAGTGCTTGCAGGCTGCGGTTCTGCGGGGAATGCGGAGGAAACATCCGGGGCAGCCGAGGCCCCTGCGGCGGAAGCAGAACTGGCACCTGATCCGACAAACCTTTCTTATCTGGAAGAAGTTCAGATTGTGGATTTTTTTGGTGATGGGGCAGAGTACCCGCTCTATGCGCCTAAAGGCGGTGAGAATGAGGACGGCTTCTTTTATTTTTGGGATCATGGCGTTACTTTTACTGCTTCAATTTACAACTGCGGTTATCCTGATATGGCGGCTGAAGCTTTGCAGATGTATCTGCAGGAATCGATAAACCAGCAGGCAAAGAATTGGCAGGAAAATCCTGATTATTCGGAAGTCGGTGTGGGGGAAATCCTGGAAAAGGAGGACGACCGCTATTTATTTTTGACTGCGAAGGTGAAAGATCTTTACGGTACGCCCTATCAGACGACAAAGCTGATTTATATGAGCGTCAGGGACGGCGGTGTCGGTGTTTTTTGGGATATGGAAGTCAAGGAAAGAGAGCAGGATGAGGAGACATTGCCTTTGATCAAAGAGGTGGGGCGTTGCTACGGCATTCATCTGGGTGAACTGGTAATGGAAGATGGGACGTGGTCTGAGCAGAACGCGCAGCGCGAGGCGGATCAGCAGGATGTCTACGAGCCCGATGAGGGGGATCCCGTGCTGGAAAAGGTGGAAGGATATCAGTATCTTGGTATCCTGACGATCAACCTTGATGAGGAAGGAAATGTTACCTGTCCGGTTCTGGTGCCGATGGGATGGAATACGACCGCTGACGAAAAAAGAGTGTCAACGTCGATTCATGGCGTTTCAGTGCGGGCAAGCGGTAATTACTCTACCGGTCCCATGAATTTTCAGTCGATGGTACAGCAGGAGGCGGATTGGGAGCTGCAGTATTACAGCGATTCGGAGGAGGAAAACCGCAATGTGCGGATAACCGAAGTCATGCCCATGCAGGGACAGGAGTCGGGTGTCTATTACATTCTCGAATATGAAGAAAAAGATTTCAAATCGGAGGATTATTATAAGAGAGCGGATATTACCTGTATGATTCTGGTGAAAGAAAAGCACTATGTGACCTGCAAGATCAGCTTAAAGAGCGCCGAGTATGACAGTACGACAAACAGCCTGATTAAGGAACTGGAAACAGCTTACGGGCTCGATTTGTCGGCGTGGTATGCCGACGAGTGAACGTAGCGGATAAAGGAGAGAAGGAAGCGGCATGAAAAAAAGAATAAATGAGAGAATAGAGAGGAAGCGTTTGCGATTTATTGGGCTGGGGATGGCGCTCATTTTGTCGCTTGCGGGCTGCGGTGCAGGAGCAAATGAGGAGGAAAGGGCGGCGCGTGATGCGGCATCAAAAAGTGTAGAGACTGAGAGCGGCGCAGAAGATACGAGCGCGGCGGATGCAACAGAAAATGCAGAAGATGCAAACGGGACAGCGGCAGCGGGTAATACAGACGAAACGGAAGGAAAGAAGCCTGTCACCATGGCAGGACTGATGAAAGAAAGCAAGCAGGAACAAGAGGCGGAGGGGGAGAAACTTCCCGAGACGATTCTTTGGTTCAATGCTACCTATGCGCCTTTGACTTACAGCAACGGTTGGGACTGGCGGCTGATTGCGGGCAGGGAGCCAACGGAAGATAATAAGAAGTCAACAAAGAATCTTATAGAATACAGCTGGAGCGTAAAGGACAGGGAGACCGCGTTGGAGACGACCGCAAAACTGCTAAAGGACGGACATCGGAAAAAATGCCTTGACTATACAATGCAGATGGATGAATGGGGGCTTCTTGACGTAGGAGAGGAGGAGTTCGTTCAGCAGATCGTGACGAAGGATTTGGGAGATGAAATTGGTCGATATGCAGTAGC
The DNA here is from genome assembly GCA_002361735.1 of Lachnospiraceae bacterium UBA3282. Classification (GTDB taxonomy): domain Bacteria; phylum Bacillota; class Clostridia; order Lachnospirales; family Lachnospiraceae; genus UBA3282. Next base: position 7,652 of record DETS01000082.1, read on the forward strand.
CTATCTGTTTCATCAGGCGGGGATCGAACCGGAATATATTGCGGCATGGGATCTGTGTCGGGTGAATCAGCTTTATGCGGATTATTATTTCTGCGGCTATATGTCCTACGAGGAGGCGATGGATGCTTCTCTGGCAAACTCTTTGAATCTGCAGGAACTTTACGGATCCTGGGAAGAAATGGTGGAGGCATATTTGTTGGGCTACCAGTTTTGGCAGGGAGAGCCGATCTTGAATGTGAGCGGTTATGATTATGGATATGATTCCCCTTCGCAGGAACGCAGGCATTACTATGAAATGCTGCAGGAGCTGGAGGATGGACCGTACACCCTTGACTGGAATATGGAGTTAAAAAAGAGCTGGTAAAACGCCCTGAAAAAAAGATTGAGAAAAACAAGAAAACCAGTTGACACGCAAACTTGTTTTTGCTAGAATAATCTTTGCGCTCCGCTTAACGGGGTGTGCTGTGAACACGGAGAGGTATCGAAGTGGTCATAA
>DETS01000125.1:0-3319 GCA_002361735.1 Lachnospiraceae bacterium UBA3282
GGCAAGTCAAGTAATGAGAATCACCCTGAAGGCGTATGATCACCAGCTGGTGGATGCATCGGCGAAGAAGATCATCGAAACTGTGAAAAAGAACGGATCCCAGGTGAGCGGTCCCGTACCCCTTCCCACTAAGAAGGAAGTGATCACGATCCTGCGTGCGGTGCACAAATATAAGGATTCCAGAGAGCAGTTTGAGCAGAGGACTCATAAGAGACTCATCGATATCATCACCCCCACCCCTAAGACGGTGGATGCGCTCCAGAGATTGGAGATGCCCGCGGGTGTTTATATCGACATCAAGATGAAGAACAAATAAAACCCCTACTAGAAAGATCCCCGCAAGGGATCCGCTGTAGAAGACAGGAGGTAAAGAAAGGAAATGAAAAAAGCAATCTTAGCGACAAAGATCGGAATGACACAGATCTTCAACGAAGACGGCACCTTAACGCCGGTTACCGTATTGCAGGCAGGTCCCTGTGCGGTGACGCAGATCAAGACCGTTGAGAATGACGGTTACAGCGCGGTGCAGGTAGGCTTCGTGGACAAGAAGGAAAGAATCGTCAATAAGGATAAGGCGGGTAACAAGGAAGTGATTCACCGCCATGGCGCAAACAAGGCGCAGAAGGGTCACTTTGATAAGGCAGGCGTTTCCTGCAAGAGATTCATCAGAGAGTTTAAGCTTGAGAATGCGGACGAGTACACGCTCGGCAGCGAGATCAAGGCGGATATCTTCGAGGCTGGCGACAGAGTGGACGCGACGGCAATCTCCAAAGGTAAGGGATTCCAGGGCGCCATTAAGAGACACGGTCAGCACAGAGGACCTATGACACACGGTTCCAAGTTCCATCGCCATCAGGGTTCCAACGGTGCCTGCTCCTCGCCCAGTAAGGTATTCAAGGGCAAAGGCATGCCGGGACACATGGGCTGCGTGAAAGTTACGGTACAGAACCTTACGGTCGTGAGAGTCGATGCAGACAAGAACCTCATTCTGGTAAAGGGTGCGGTACCCGGACCCAGGAAGGGCTTAGTAACCATCAAAGAGACCACAAAGGTTGACGCGGCGAAATAGTGGCTGAGCCACAGATGAAAGGAGGACCATTCAGATGGCAAACGTATCTGTTTATAATATGGAAGGAAAAGAAGTCGGCAAGATGGACTTAAACGATGCGGTGTTTGGTGTCGAGATCAACGAGCACCTGGTACACATGGCAGTAGTCCAGAACCTTGCCAATAAGCGTCAGGGCACACAGAAGGCAAAGACGCGCGCGGAGGTTTCCGGCGGCGGCAGAAAGCCTTGGAGACAGAAAGGAACGGGTCATGCAAGACAGGGCTCGACCAGATCTCCTCAGTGGAAGGGCGGCGGCGTTGTGTTCGCTCCCACACCGAGAGATTATTCCTTTAAGCTCAATAAAAAGGAGAAAAGGGCGGCACTTAAGTCCGTGCTGACCAGCAGAGTGCAGGACAACAAGCTGATCGTGCTTGACGAGTTAAAGCTCGACGCGATCAAGACCAAGGATTTTAAGAAAGTGATGGATAACTTAAAGGTTGACAAGGCGATGGTGGTGATCGGACAGCAGGATGAAAACGTGATCCTCTCCGCGAGAAACCTTCCCAAAGTTAACACGGCGGTGGCTGAGAACATTAACGTGTACGATATCCTGAAAGGCGACACGCTGGTGCTCACCAAGGATGCCGTAGCCAAGATCGAGGAGGTGTTTGCATAATGGCAGCGATTCAGTATTATGACGTGATCCTCAAACCGGTGATCACAGAGAAAAGTATGGCGGGCATGAGCGAGAAGAAGTACACCTTCCTTGTTCATCCGGAAGCAAATAAGACGCAGATCAAAGAGGCTGTGGAGAAGATGTTCGAGGGCACTAAAGTCCTGAAGGTCAACACCATGAACCAGATCGGTAAGACCAAGAGACGCGGCATGGTATACGGCAAGACTGCTAAGACCAAGAAGGCGATCGTACAGCTCACCGAGGACAGCAAGGATATCGAGATCTTCGCAGGATTATAACAAGACAAAGAGTTATTCTAAGGTGATTAAGAACATCACCTAAGAACAACTACAGCTTTGTCTGAGAGAATCGCAAGCGATTCTCGGAATAAAAAAGTAAAGGAGAAAGAAATCATGGGAATTAAGACATATAACCCTTATACACCGTCGAGACGTAACATGACCGGTTCTGATTTCAGCGAGATCACAAAGAAGACTCCCGAAAAGTCTCTTTGCACCTCCTTAAAGAAGAACGCGGGCCGCAATAATCAGGGTAAGATCACGGTAAGGCATAAAGGCGGCGGCAGTAGAAGATTATACAGAAAGATCGATTTTAAGAGAAATAAGGACGGCATCAGCGCTAAGGTGATCGGTATCGAGTACGATCCCAACAGAACCGCCAATATCGCGCTGATCTGCTACGAGGATGGTGAGAAGGCATACATCCTTGCGCCGGACGGCTTAAAGGACGGCATGAAGGTGATGAACGGTCCCGAGGCGGAGATCAGAGTAGGAAACTGCCTGCCGCTGTCCGAGATTCCGGTAGGTACACTGATCCACAACATTGAATTATATCCCGGCAAGGGCGGTCAGCTGGTTCGTTCCGCCGGAAACAGCGCTCAGCTGATGGCAAAGGAAGGCAAGTACGCAACCCTGCGTCTTCCCTCCGGCGAGATGAGAATGGTACCGATCGTTTGCAGAGCGAGCATCGGTACGGTCGGCAACACCGATCACAACCTGATCAAGATCGGTAAGGCAGGGCGTAAGCGCCATATGGGCATTCGTCCTACTGTCCGCGGTTCCGTTATGAACCCGAACGATCACCCGCACGGCGGTGGTGAGGGACGCGCTCCGATTGGACGCCCGGGCCCGTGTACACCTTGGGGTAAGCCGGCGCTTGGCTTAAAGACGCGTAAGAAGAAGAAAGCGTCCAACAAGCTGATTGTGAGAAGACGAGACGGCAGAGCGATTAAGTAGATTAGGAGGATAGATAGATCATGGCAAGATCATTGAAAAAAGGACCGTTTGCGGATGCGAGCTTACTGAAAAAAGTAGATGCTATGAATGCGTCGGGACAGAAGCAGGTTATCAAGACCTGGTCCCGTCGGTCTACGATTTTCCCTTCCTTCGTGGGGCACACCTTCGCGGTGCACGACGGGAGAAAGCACGTTCCGGTATATGTTACAGAGGATATGGTTGGACACAAGCTCGGTGAGTTCGTGGCGACCAGAACTTACAGAGGACATGATAAGGACGAGAGAAAGTCCAAAGTTCGTTAAAAGTTCGCTAATGTTGAAAGGAGGCTTCAATCTATGG
>DETS01000125.1:3543-6059 GCA_002361735.1 Lachnospiraceae bacterium UBA3282
TCCCACGAAGTACCCGAATCCGGAAAACCTTTACGTGGCTGAATGTTATGCCAATAAAGGACCTACCATGAAGAGGATTCAGCCTAGAGCACAGGGCAGAGCATACAGGATTGAGAAGAGAATGAGCNNTTGAAAGGAGGCTTCAATCTATGGCTAAAGGACATAGATCCCAGATAAAGAGAGAGAGAAACGCGAACAAGGATGTCAGACCTTCCGCGAAGCTGTCTTACGCACGCGTGTCTGTACAGAAAGCTTGTTTCGTGTTAGACGCCATCAGAGGAAAGGATGTCGAGACGGCGCTCGGAATCCTTGCTTACAATCCCAGATATGCGTCAAGCGTGATCAAGAAGCTGCTTGAGTCGGCAATTGCAAACGCTGAGTACAAATACAGTCAGGATCCCACGAAGTATCCGAATCCCGAGAATCTCTACGTGGCAGAGTGCTATGCAAACAAAGGACCTACCATGAAGCGGATTCAGCCCAGAGCACAGGGCAGGGCATACAGGATTGAAAAGAGAATGAGCCATATCACGATCGTTCTCGATGCAAGATAGGATCAGATTAGGAAGGAGAACAACATGGGACAGAAAGTTAATCCACACGGATTGAGAGTCGGCATCATCAAGGATTGGGATTCCAAATGGTATGCAGATGGCGAGTTTGCTGACTTTTTAGTAGAAGACTATAACATCAGAGAGTATTTGAAGAAGAAGCTGTACAGCGCAGGCATTGCTAAGATCGAGATCGAGAGAGCGTCTGACCGCGTAAAGGTAATCATCTACACGGCAAAGCCCGGCGTGGTGATCGGTAAGGGCGGCGCAGAGATCGAAATCACGAAGATGGAGCTGACCAAGCTGACAGGCAAAAAAGTTCTCGTGGATATCAAAGAGATCAAGAGACCTGATAAGGATGCGCAGCTGGTTGCTGAGAACATTGCGCAGCAGCTTGAGAACCGTGTTTCTTTCAGACGCGCGATGAAGTCCTGCATGGGTCGTACCATGAAGGCGGGCGCGGAAGGCATCAAGGCAGCCGTTTCCGGACGTCTTGGCGGCGCGGATATTGCCCGCACCGAGTTCTACAGCGAGGGCACCATTCCGCTGCAGACGTTGAGAGCTGACATTGATTATGGTTTCGCTGAGGCAGATACCACTTACGGTAAGCTCGGTGTAAAGGTATGGATTTACAAAGGCGAGGTACTTCCGACTAAATCTAACAAGGAAGGGAGCGATAAATAATGTTAATGCCAAAAAGAGTAAAACGTCGTAAACAGTTCCGTGGTTCCATGGCGGGGAAAGCGACCCGCGGCAACACAATTACCTACGGTGAGTATGGTATCGTGGCGCTGGAGCCTTGTTGGATCAAGTCCAATCAGATCGAGGCGGCCCGTATCGCTATGACCAGACACATCAAGCGTGGCGGTAAGGTTTGGATCAAAATTTTCCCGGATAAGCCCGTTACTGCAAAACCTGCAGAAACACGAATGGGTTCCGGTAAAGGTACTTTGGAATATTGGGTAGCGGTAGTGAAGCCCGGTCGTGTGATGTTCGAGATCGCCGGCGTGGCTGAGGATGTGGCAAAAGAGGCGCTGCGTCTTGCGACCCATAAGCTTCCTTGCAAGTGTAAGATCGTTTCTAAAGCAGATTTGGAAGGCGGTGTGGCGAATGAAAACGAATAAGTATGTAGAAGATTTGAATAAAAAATCAGATGCAGAATTAGCGCAGGAGCTGGTGAACGCTAAGAAAGAGCTTTTCAATTTAAGATTCCAGAACGCAACGAACCAGTTGGACAATACAGCCAGGATCAAGGACGTGAGAAGAAACATTGCGCGGATCCAGACCGTGATCACCCAAAAGTCTAAGGCTGCAAACTAAGCGGAAAGGAGAGCAATCGTGGAAAGAAATCTGAGAAAAACCCGTATCGGTAAAGTGACCAGCAATAAGATGGATAAGACCATCGTTGTGGCAATCGAAGATCACGTAAAGCATCCGCTTTACAAAAAGATCGTGAAAAAGACATATAAGTTAAAGGCGCACGACGAGAACAATGAGTGCAGCATCGGCGACACCGTAAAGGTGATGGAGACCAGACCTTTATCCAAGGATAAGAGATGGAGACTCGTGGAGATCGTCGAAAAGGTGAAATAACAGGACGAAAAGATTTTTGGATAAATATTTTGATAAGGAGAAGATGGCATGATTCAACAGGAAAGCAGACTCAAAGTCGCTGATAACACCGGTGCGAAAGAGCTGTTGTGCATCAGGGTTATGGGCGGTTCCACAAGAAGATATGCACGGATCGGCGATACGATCGTTGCTACGGTCAAAGATGCAACACCAGGCGGCGTTGTAAAAAAAGGCGATGTTGTGAAGGCTGTCGTTGTGCGTACCGTAAAGGGCGCAAGACGTAAGGACGGATCTTACATCAGGTTCGACGAAAATGCTGCCGTTATCATCAAAGACGACAAGACGCCGAGAGGAACCCGTATTTTTGGTCCAGTAGCAAGAGAGCTTCGTGAT
>DETS01000023.1 GCA_002361735.1 Lachnospiraceae bacterium UBA3282
TATTAGAATTAAAAAAAATATTCCGTTATATTACCCCAATGTTATTGTTGATTCTTGGGACTATTCAGATCCGTTGGGAATAGAATTGATGGAATTGGCAACGTTATACGAAAAAAATAAATAGGCAGTGTAATCTTTTCCTATAAATAAATTTTTTCTTTGCTGACATTTAAGAGTTATTGTGTTTTGAAATTTGTAAACGTCAAATTTTATACACTTTTATAGAAGGGCGTAAGATTTGACGTTTACGTATGAAGGGGTATTATTTTCCATGAAGTGACGGCAAAGGCACTAAAGCCGGTGTAGATTGGCGGCAAGCTCTCCAGCGTTCCCACCTCCAAGCAGAGTATAAAAAGCTCCAAGCGCGAGCGCCTGACTGATTTTTCAATTTGATTTTAATAAAAGACAATGATAAAATATATCATAATATCAGTTTCCGGGAAAACTTGAAAACGAGCAAAAGTAATTTGAAAAGCATAGATTGGAGTGCTCTGATGAATGCCATATATGGAAAAAGAATTTATCAGTTTTTTGATAAAACAATATAATCGGTATCTAATGAGACGCATTCATCTCCTCCACAAACCCGGCGCTTTTCACCGTCATTTCCACCCATGCGGGACGAAAGCCGCTCTTGATGGCGTTGCGCACAGACTTTATGTTGGACCAGGCGGCGCAGTAGAAAGGCACCTTTTCGTGTGCTAAAATCTCGAGCGCCAGCCGGCTGGTAAGGGCGCTGGCGATGCCCTGTCTGCGATATTCCGGAAGCACATCGATGCCGATCTGCCACATGGTATCGCAGTCAGCGGAGCAAGCTGCCAATCCGATCGGTTTCCCGTTGTCGTAAGCGCCAATCCCCAAAACATCCAGTTCTGCACGCTTTTTACACAGAGCGTTGCTCCAGGCGTCGATGTAGAGCGGCGCAAAATCTTCCGCATGCAGTAGCTTTAATTCATAGGGGCAGGACAGGGCTTTCAGCGTCTCTAAATCAGGCAGAAAATACTCAGCCATAAAGCAGACGCGCAAGCCCTCCTTTTGCATGGCATCGTTCAGCACATGCAAATTCGGCGTCTCAAAGCAATGCGCCACGGAAAAGCGGCTGATATAGTCCGACACGATGGGACGGTAGGTTTCATCGATCGAGGCGACGATATTATTGCCGTAAGAGATCAGATTGCAGGCAAGAGGAAGCGACAGATATTTTCTGGCGGCAGGGTTTTCCTTTGATGTGACAATCACATTTTCTTCCTGCAGGAAATCTGCGGCATTGCAATTGGCATCCGTTGCCGACTGCTGCATGGCAATCTCTAAAATTTGTTTGTTCGTAAACTGCATGGGGAAACTCCTTCCGCGTACAAACTTAGTTGAGTACAGTCTACCACATATTCCAAAAGATAGCGACAGCAAATATCTACCTTAGGCGCTTTGCGCCATTCGTGCGGCAGCGCAGCAGCAGATCACAGCATTCCAGCAAAAAGCGTGTGCCGGAGCGGTCCAGCCGCAGCGCGGTGCTGATAAGATCCCCCACGGTGAAATCCGCCGACAGCCGTCTGTTAAGCGTGCGGACACCGCTCTTACAGGAAGTCCGCTGCAGCAGGTAATCCGTGGATACGTCATAGAGATCGGCCAGTCTGACCAGGGTTTCGAGGTTCGGCATCCGCACGTTTTTTTCATAATTGGAAACGGTCGAGACAGTCAGATGCAGATAGTCCGCCACATCTTTTTGCAGCAATCCTTTTTCCTTTCGCAGCATTGTCAATAATGTTCCAAGTTCCATAACAGCCTCTTTTCTCCGATCGTAAGATGGTCGGTTTGTATTTTTTGTTACAGTACAATATTTAATGGAAATGCAGGGAAAAGTAAAAATGAATCAAATTGAAAAAAAGCCTTAAGTTTGGTATACTGTTTTAGAAATAACAGACAGACAAAAGACACGAGCGGAATGGAGGCGCGCTATGGTCAAGCCATCGGGAAACAAGAGAATATCCAAGGAAGACACCTACTTAAACTGTGCGGAGGTCTTCGCTTACAGAAGCACCTGTCTCAAGAGAAAGTACGGCGCGGTGGTCGTGAAAAACGATGTGGTGCTCTCGACCGGCTATAACGGGTCGCCCAGAGGGTTTGAGAACTGTTGTGACATCGGGGAATGTCCGCGTATCAAGCGGAATATGCACCAGGGGGAAGGCTACGCGATGTGCAGAGCGATCCACGCGGAGGCGAACGCCCTCTTAAACTGTTCGCGTGAGCAGACCTTGGGGGCGGACCTGTATCTGACCAGCATCAATCCCGAAGATTGTTCCCTGCATGAAGCGAAGCCCTGCCCACTTTGCGCGAGGCAGATCATTCAGGCGGGGATCGAGCGCGTGATCCTGCGGACGGGAGAGGGCGCGGACAATTATCGGATCATTGCGGCAAGGGATTTGGAATGGTATGTGCGGGAAGAATAGACATTAAAATGGGTTACGTGGGGGAATGGCTATGACATTTGATCTCAAAAAGGATGGCAGAAGAATTATTGTGATCTGCGCGGCGTCGGCGCTGCTTGCGGTCAACATCAAGACGTTTGTGAGTACCGGAGGTCTTTATCCCGGGGGCGCGACGGGGCTGACGATCCTGATCCAGAGCATATGCAGGATGTTCTTTGGCATCCAGATTCCCTATACGCCGGTAAACCTTCTGCTGAACGCTGTGCCGGTCTACATTGGCTTCCGCTTTATCGGTAAGAAGTTTACGATCTATTCCTGCCTTTCGATTCTTGTGACGAGCATCATGACAGATATCATTCCCGATATCGCGGTGACTTACGATATTCTTTTGATCAGCATCTTCGGCGGCATCATCGGCGGCTTTGCAATCAGCCAGTGTCTGGCGATGAACGCCACGACAGGCGGTACGGACTTTATCTCGATTTATCTGTCGGAGAAAAAGGGTGTGGACGGCTGGAATTTTGTTCTGGCTTTCAATGTAGTGATTATCATGGTAGCGGGACTTTTGTTTGGTTTTGATAAGGCTCTTTACTCGATCATCTATCAATACACTTCTACACAGATTCTGCACATGCTTTATAAACGGTACCAGAAACAGACGCTCTTTATCGTGACCAATCATGCAAACACGGTCTGCAAGGCAATCAACACGGTCAGCATGCACGGCGCTACGATCTTAAGCGGCGAAGGTTCCTATGAGCATGAGAAAAGAAAGGTCGTCTACTCCGTGGTCTCCAAGGAGGAGAGCAAGGAGGTGATCAAAGCGGTCAAGGAGGCGGACAATGCCGCCTTTGTCAATGCAATCCGCACCGAGGAGCTTTCAGGGCGTTTTTATTACCGTCCTAATGAGTGATTTTTTCCATGATTTACCGTTTCCTTTTTTCAAAAAACGCTATACAACCCGAAAAAAACATGGTATAGTAGGAAAAGATTGTTACAAAATGTGACAAAACGTAATATTTCATAACAATTTGTAATGAAAATGTTACAAAGTTGCATTTGGGACAATCCCTGCAAAAGAAATCGGGAAAAAACGAAAGGGAACGATCCGGCAGTCACTGGCGGATGTAAGGTACAAATGATAAAGCAAAACAGAAAAAACGCAATCTTACATAAAATAGGAAAGGGTGCGAGGAGGATCTTTACACTCGCGCTGGCGGGAGCGCTTGCTCTTACGCCCTCGATGCAGGCGCAGGCGATCGGCGCGGGCAGCGCCATTGCCAGAGGCATCGATGTTTCCAAGCATAATCTGGGGATCGATTGGAGTCAGGTGCCCTCCGCGGGCGTCTCTTTTGCCTTCGTAAAGGCAGGCAGTACAAACTCCGGCATCGATCCTTGTTTTGATGCCAATATGAACGGTGCGAACGCGGCGGGGCTGCGGACGGGCGTTTATCTGTATTCCTATGCTTCCACGGTGGAGCAGGCACAGAATGAGGCAAACCAGCTTCTTGCCTGGATCGGCAATTATACGGTGAGTTATCCGGTGGTCTATGATGTGGAGGCACCCTGTCATAAAAATATGTCGAGCGGGCAGCTGCAGGCGCTGATCAATGCCTTCTGTTCAATCATTGAGGCGAACGGCTATTATCCGGTGGTTTATTCCAGCCGCAATATGTTCCGCGATAAGATCGGCAGCATTGGTTATGACAAGTGGGTGGCACAGTATGCGGACGCTCTGGAATATGAAGGCGGCGCGGCATTTTGGCAGAATACTTCCCATGGTAAGGTGGCGGGGATCCCGACCAGAGTGGATATGAATTATCAGTTTAAGGATTATTCCAAGATCATCGTTGCGGACGGTTTTGCTGCCAGAGGAGATCAGACCGTGTTTTACGCGGGCTACCGTATGCAGAGGAATTGCTGGGCGAACTGGGAGAATCATAAATATCATCTGGACGAGAGCGGCTTTGTACAGAAAGGCTGTTGGTTTGAGGATGAAACCGGAAGGTATTTTCTTGCGACACAGGACGGTCACGCCCTGCGTGACGCCGTGACGATCGAGGGACAGGATTATTATTTTGACGAGAATGCGGTGATGCAGAGAGGTCTTGTAACCAGACCGGACGGGAAAGCATATTATTACGATCCTGCCACGGGCGCATTGCAGAGAAACATGACTGTCAATGTGGACGGAACAAACTATACGGTAGATGGAAACGGCGTGGCGACACAGGAAGTGATCGTTTCGGACACCTCCTATGACAACGTAGCCTTTAACGCCTCCTATTACGCAAGCAATCATCCGGATGTATATGCGGCCTGTGGAAAAGAAGCCAAGGCGCTGTACGATCACTTTATTAAGAGTGGCATAAAAGAGGGCAGACAGTCCTCGGAACAGTTCAGCATCAATGTCTATCGGGAGAACAATCCGGATTTGGCGGAGGCTTTCGGCGACGATTTGATGAAATATTATGAGCACTACATTAACTGCGGGGTGAACGAGAACCGCGTGTCCAAATAAGGGTGATCGATCCGATAGCTAGGATAGAAAGGATAACAGGCAGCAGGGCCGCTTCGAGAGAGGAAGTGGTCCTGTTTTGTGCCCTGTTTTGTGCAAAAACACTCTTTCAAATGTATTCTAAATAGTATATAATATTTGCGTATGAGCAGAGTCAGAAGCGCATAGGAAAGTCAAGGGGCGGATATGAACTGTAAAGAAGCGGAGAAAACGATACCCTCCTTCTTAAATGATGAGCTGGACGGGGACGATTTGGCGGATTTTTTAGAGCATATTGAGGAATGCCCTGAGTGCAAGGAGGAGCTGTCCATTCAGTTTTTGGTTTCCGAGGGATTGGAGCAGCTTGAGCAGGGGAATAATTTTAATCTGCAGGAAGCTTTGGTGGAGACGCTCGACAGTGCGGATGACAGGATAAGGATCAATCGCCTTTTGCGGCGCGTCCTGTTTGGACTGGAACTGGCGGTGGCGGTGGCGATCGTGGCGGCGGTGGTCATTGTATCCATGTAAGATCTGCGGGAAAGAAGCGGAATGCAAATGGATGCTGAAAACAGAATAAGAGAGGTTTTGAAATAGATGGCGGAAAAACTGGTGCTGATAGACGGACACAGCATACTAAACAGAGCGTTTTACGGGGTGCCTGACCTGACCAACGGACAGGGACTGCACACCAACGCGATTTATGGTTTTTTGAATATTATGTTCAAGATTCTGGAGGAGGAGCAGGCGGACTATCTGACGGTAGCCTTCGACGTGCACGCCCCCACTTTTCGTCATGAAATCTATAAGGAGTATAAGGGAACCAGAAAGCCGATGCCGACGGAGCTTCGCGAGCAGGTGCCGGTGATGAAACAGCTCCTTACCGCCATGGGTATCTGCGTGGTGGAGCAGGCAGGTTTAGAGGCGGATGATATCCTTGGAACCATCGCTAAGCGCGGCGAAAAAGCGGGGATGGAGGTATCGCTGGTATCGGGCGACCGCGATCTGTTACAGGTGGCGACCGATCATATCCGTATCCGTATCCCCAAGACGAAGGGCGGGCGCACGGAAGTTGAGGACTATTATGCGAAGGACGTGGAGGCAGCCTATCAGGTGACGCCCACGCAGTTCATTGACTTAAAGGCGCTGATGGGCGATACGTCAGATAATATCCCGGGCGTGCCCAAGGTGGGAGAAAAGACCGCCACGGAGCTGATGGTGACCTATGGGTCATTAGAAAATATCTATGCCCATGTGGAGGAAATTTCCAAAAAATCGATCAAAGAATCCCTGATGGCGAACAGGGAGCTTGCCGATTTGAGCAAGGTGCTGGCAACCATCAATGTGGACGCACAAATCGACTTTACGTTTGAAAAGGCAAAGATTGGCGATTTTTATACGGAAGAAGCCTATGTACTCTGCAAGCAGTTGGAATTTAAGAATATCCTGTCCCGCTTTTCTAAGGATGTGGCGGTAGTCAACAAACAGGAAGCGGATTTTCATACCGTGACAGACAAGGCGGAAGCGGAGGCGCTGTTTGCGGCCTGCCGGGAAAAGGAAGATCGTGAGGAAGGCAGTCATGCAATCGGGCTGGCGGTTTTTCGGGACAGCAAGGCGGAAAACGGCTGTATGGGCATTGCGCTTGCACCCCGGGAGAACAACGTGGTCTTTCTTCCCTGTCAGGGAGAGGTGACGGAAAGCTGGCTGCGGGAGCAGTTGACGGCCTTGAACAAAGATGAGTTATGTAAACTAAATGTATTTGATGCGAAATCTCTTTATGATATGATAGAAGATGAGGGCAAGGAGAGCATGTGGCGCGATCAGGCGGGTGCGCAGGATGTGCTGAAGCCTTATCGGGAGCAGAGGTATTTTGACATTTTGATTGCAGCATACCTTATCAATCCTCTGAAAAGCGATTACCGGACAGAGGATATCGCGGGCGAGTATCTGTCGTTGACGATTCCGGACAGGGCGCAGGTCTGCGGAAAGGGGACTTATGCACAGGCGTATGAAAAGGAGCCCGAGGCTTTTGCGCAGTATGCCTGTTATCAGGCTTATGTTTGCCTGGCGGCAGGAAAGGTGCTGGGGGACAAGCTTGCCGAGCAGGGGATGGAGTCCTTATTTTATGAAATCGAGATGCCGCTCTCAAGGGTGCTTTATGATATGGAGCGGTACGGCGTGCTGGTGCAGCCGGGAGAGCTAAAGGCTTACGGCGAGGCGCTGACCGGACGCATCACGGAATTAGAGCAGGCGATTTATAAGCAGGCGGACTGCACTTTTAACATCAACTCTCCCAAGCAGCTGGCGGAGATCCTTTTTGAAAAGATGGGGATCAAGGGCGGCAAAAAGACAAAGACAGGATATTCCACGGCAGCGGATGTCTTGGAAAAGCTGGCGCCGGACTATCCGATCGTATCGGATATTTTAGAGTATCGGGGGCTTGCCAAGTTAAAGTCCACCTATGCGGAAGGGCTGTCTGCCTGTATTGCGGATGACGGCAGGATTCATTCGACTTTTAATCAGACCATCACTGCCACGGGGCGGATCAGTTCGACGGAGCCAAATTTGCAGAATATCCCGATGCGCATGGAGCTTGGGCGCAGGATCCGCAAGGTGTTTGTGCCGCGGGAAGGGTATTTGTTCATGGATGCGGACTATTCACAGATCGAGCTGCGCATCCTCGCGCATATGTCCGATGATAAGCAGTTGATCGAAGCCTATCAGATGGAGGAGGACATTCACCGTATCACTGCCTCCAAGGTGTTCCACACGCCTTTTGAGGAGGTGACGGACTTGCAGCGGCGTAATGCCAAGGCGGTCAATTTCGGCATCGTCTACGGCATCAGCTCCTTTGGCTTGAGCCAGGACTTAAGCATTTCTAAGAAAGAGGCGGCGGACTACATCGAACAGTATTTCGAGACCTATCCGGGGGTGAAACGCTTCCTTGACAATATGGTGGCAAAGGCAAAGGAGCAGGGCTATGTGACGACCATGTACGGGCGCAGGCGTCCGATTCCGGAGCTTTCGTCAAACAATTTCATGCAGCGGTCTTTCGGGGAGCGTGTGGCGATGAATTCCCCCATCCAGGGGACGGCGGCGGACATTATGAAGATTGCCATGATCCGCGTGTGGGAGAGACTGCATCGGGAAAATTTGAAATCCCGTCTGATCTTACAGGTGCATGACGAGCTTTTGATTGAGACGGAGAAGTCTGAGGAGGAGTCGGTGCGCCGCATCCTTACGGAAGAAATGCAGCAGGCGGCGGAATTGTCCGTGCGGCTGGAAATCGACCTGCATACGGGTACGGATTGGTACGAGGCAAAGTAGGGGTAAGGTTATTATATGAAGGTTATAGGAATCACGGGCGGTGTGGGCGCGGGGAAATCGGAAGTGCTCGACTATCTGGCGCAAAAGCATAACTGCCGCGTTATCAAGGCGGATCGGGCGGCCCATCAATTGGAGGAGCCGGGAGGCGCCTGTTTTGAACCGCTGGTCGCTCTTTTGGGAGATGACATTTTAGATGCGGCGGGAAAAATCGACAGACAGAAGATGGCGGCGCGGATTTTTGGAAATGCCGCATTGCTGCAAAAGGTAAACGACATCGTACACCCGGCGGTGAAACAATATCTCCTTTCGGAAATCGCGAAAGAAAAGGAAAGTGGGAAACGGGATTTTCTATTTATCGAGGCGGCGCTTTTGATCGAGGAAGGTTACGCTAAGATCGTGGATGCGCTTTGGTATATTTGCGCTGATGAGAACGTCAGGCGGCACAGGCTGAAAGTAAGCAGGGGCTATACCGACGAAAAAATCGATGCAATCTTAAAGAGTCAGCTTGCGGAGGAAGAATTTCGAAAACACTGCGGTGTGGTGATAGAGAATAACGGCGCGCTTGCAGGCGTTTATGAACAAATAGAGAAAGAATTGGGGGAAGACCAGTGGCAGAAGTAAAGAAATTTCCGGGACAGTTAGTGTTTGGCTTGGATATCGGAACAAGGAGTATCGTAGGTACGGTTGGCTACCGCACGGGAGGCAAATTCCATGTGGTCAAGCAAAGCATCAGGGAACACCAGACAAGGGCTATGCTGGATGGGCAGATCCATGATATCTATAAGGTGGGCGAGACAATCAAAGAGGTCAAGGCGGAGCTGGAAGAACATATTGGCAGACCTTTAAAGGATGTCTGTATCGCGGCGGCGGGGCGTGTGCTGCAGACCGTGACCCTGCGGGTGGATCAGGAACTTGAAAATGAACGGGAAATCACGGGGGAGGATATCTATGCCCTGGATTCCGCGGGCATTGAGCGCGCTTATCAGGAGTTCCTGGAAAAGAACGACATGGATATGAAATTCTACTGTGTCGGGTATTCGGTTGTCCGCTATTATATGAACGGTTATACAATTGGAAATCTGGAAGGGCACAAGGCGAAGACCATCGGTGCGGATCTGATCGCCACCTTCCTGCCGGAGGATGTGGTGGACGGTCTTTATAAGGCGGTCGGTGTGGCAGGGCTTGATGTGGTGAATCTGACGTTGGAGCCGATTGCGGCGATCCAGGTTGCCATCCCCGAGATGTACCGCATGTTGAACATTGCGCTGGTAGATGTGGGAGCGGGTACCTCCGATATCTCCGTCACCAGAGACGGCAGCATCATTGCTTACGGTATGATTCCCATCGCGGGAGATTCCCTGACAGAGGTGGTGGCGAAACACTGTCTGGTGGATTTTGCCACGGCGGAACAGATCAAGCGGGACACAGGCGTAAAGGAAGTGATCGAGTATAAGGATATCATGGGCTTGACGCAGACCATCACCAGTGAGGCGGTAGAGCAGGTGGCGTCTGAAGTGATTGAAAATATGACCGGTCAGGTGGCAAGTAAGATCAAGGAATTAAACGGCGATAAGTCCGTCAGCGCGGTGTTTGTGGTGGGCGGCGGCGGTAAGCTTCCGGGTTATACCAAGGCGCTGGCCGAAAAACTCGATATCCAGAATGAACGTGTGGCGGTCAGAGGCGAGGAAGTCATGCAGGGCATCGAGTTTTTGGAGGCGGATGCCAGAAAAGATTCCCTGATGGTGACACCCATCGGTATCTGCTTAAGTTACTATGAACAGAGCAACAACTTTATCTTTGTGTATTTTAACGACCAGCGGGTAAAGATCTACGACAATAATAAGGCAGCTGTCGTCGATGCGGCGATGCAGGCGGAGTTTGCAAGCGACGGGCTGTTCCCGAAGCGCGGGAAAGAATTAAACTTTACGGTAAACGGGAAGCCGCGCATTGCCAGGGGAGACTTGGGGGAAGCGGCGCAGATCACCGTGAACGGCAACGAGGCGGATATCTATACCCTGATTCATGCAAACGACCAAATCAGAGTGACGGAATCGACTGCCGGAGCGCCCGCGGAGATGATGTTGGGCGAGCTGCCGGAGTTTGGCTCGAAAATGTGGGTGGAGGTCAATGAGAAAAAGGTGGATCTGCCCAAATTTGCCAGCGTAAACGGTGAGCTGCAGTCCGAGTATTATGAAATTCAGGAGAATGACGAAATCGAGATCCTGGGCTACTACACGGTGCGGCAGATTTCCGAATTTATGGATGTGACCATTGACTGGAGCATGAACATCTATGTAAACAATAAACTGGCGGACATGGATACGAAGGTGTATGAAAATTTCTCCGTCATCTGGACCATGGAGGAATTGCAGCTCTCCGATGTGGAGGTTTACGAACCGGAGGAAGAAGCGGAAGAACGGGTACGGGAAGACAGACCTGCGGGGACGGCGGGATTTTCCGCGGTTGCTTCCAAAAAGACAGAGCAGACACAGAGCGCTCTTGACGACAGTTTGGAAGAAGCGTCGGACGGCGCGGAAGACAGTGCAGAGCATGACACATCCACGGGCGATGCGGCAGACTCTCTCGAAACGGCGGACAACGGGCAGGAAAAAACGAAGGGTGCAAGGATCGTGATGGGTCCCGGCGTAAAGCGTGCCGAAGAGGAGGCGAAAGCAAAAGCCAGAGCCAGAGAGGAAGAAGCTGCCCGAGCCAAGGCGGAAGAAGAAAAGCGGCGCGAGGAACTTATGAGCAAACATGTGCCCGTGTCCATCATCGTGACGGTAAACGGCGAACAGATCAAGCTCTCCGGCAAAAAGAGCTATGTGTTTGTGGATGTGTTTGAGTATATTGATTTCGACCTCTCAAAGCCTGAGGGAAGCGGTATCGTGACTAACTTAAACGGCAGGGGCGCGCAGTATATGGAGAATATTAAGAGCGGTGATAACATCGAGATTTACTGGAAACCTTAACGGAAAAAAGAGAGAGGGAAAACGTCCCACGGGAATGCCGGGGATGAAATGGTTAACATAACTATGAGACTATGCAGCATTGCCAGCGGCAGCAGCGGAAACTGTATCTATGTGGGAAGCGATACCACCCATCTTCTGATGGATGTGGGCATCAGCGGCAAACGGACGGAGGAAGGGCTTTTGGCGCTCGGCTTAACCATGCGGGATATTGACGGTATTTGCATCACCCACGAGCACGCGGATCATATCAACGGCTTGGGGGTGCTTTCCAGAAAGTACGGGATCCCCATCTATGCTACGGCAGGTACGATAGAAGCTATTCGGCAGACTGCCTCTTTGGGGGAAATCGATTCCGATCTTTTTCAAGTCGTTGTTCCCGACGAACGGTGTATCATTAAGGACATTACGCTCTGTCCCATGAGCACCTCTCATGATGCGGCAGATCCCGTGGCTTACCGTATCAGTCATGACGGCAAAAAGATCGGGATCATCACGGATCTGGGATGCTATAATGATTACACGGTGGAATGCCTGAAAAATCTGGATCTCCTCTATCTGGAGGCAAACCATGACGTACATATGCTGCAGGTCGGACCTTATCCTTATTATTTGAAAAAGCGGATCTTGGGAGAGAAGGGGCATCTGTCCAATGAGGCGGCGGGAAAGCTCTTAAGCCGCCTTTTGCACGACAAGATGCAGGCAATCGTTCTGGGGCATTTGAGTAAAGAAAACAATCTTCCGGAGCTTGCCTATGAGTCGGTGCGGGTGGAGGTCACGATGTCTGACACGAAATATAACGGCAATGATTTTCCGGTGTATGTGGCAAAACGCAGCGAGGTTTCCGAGATGATCGAAGTGCGTTAGGAGGAAGGCGGTTGCAGGAACAAAACATTTTTTATAAAAATGAGATCAAAGCAAATAAATATGCCGCCAAATGCCTGATCATGTGCAGTCTGGTATGCGTCGGAGCATGGATTTTGACGTTGCTGCGTATTTTTACGATGCCTGTGATCATCATGAATACGGCGATGCCTGTGATCATTCTCTGTTTTCTGACGCCTTCCCTGCTGTGCCGTCTGAATGGAGGCGACAGGAAATGGATGAAATATGTGGTATTGCTTTGTGCCATTTTTGGGGTCTTCATCCTGTCAAGCGCGATGCCAAAGCATGGCGTGTTGGTGTGGACGCTGCCTTTGATGCTGAGCTGCCATTATTATTCTAAGAAATTGACAACGATCACCTTGGTCGTATCTCAGATTTTATTTTCGGCTTCTATTTACATAGGCATGTATTATGGAGAATGGGATCAGATTCTGTTGGATGCGGCATATTATTCCGGACCGAGAGTGGTAACAAAACAGAATCTTTATGATGCGACAATGTTCTTTGTGCTGACGCGTGCGGCAGCTTTGTGGGGGATGTCTACCATATGTACGACGATGGCGGGAAGGACCAGGGGGCTTTTGGAGCAGCAGGCGAAGGACAGTGAGAACCGTCAGCGGATTGAGACGGAACTTGATGTTGCCAACCGCATTCAGGCGGATATGCTTCCCTGTATCTTTCCGGCATTTCCGGAACGTTCGGAAATCGATATCTATGCTTCCATGGCGCCGGCGAGGGAAGTGGGCGGAGACTTTTATGACTTCTTTATGGTGGATGACAGACATCTTGCCATTGTGATAGCGGATGTGTCGGGGAAGGGGGTCCCTGCCGCCTTATTTATGGTGATCGGTAAGACGCTGATCAAAGACCACACGAGACCGGGGACAAGTCTTGAGGACGTATTTTCGGAAGTGAATGACATCCTGTGCGATTCCAATCAGGAAGGCATGTTTATCACAGCTTTTGAGGGTGTCCTCGATCTGGTGTCGGGAGAATTTAACTTCGTGAATGCCGGGCACGAGATTCCGTTTATTGCCAGAGGCGGGAAAGCTTTTGACCCCTATAAGATAAAGCCGGGATTTGTCCTTGCGGGCATGGAACATATGAAATATCAGTGCGGCAGTATCCCGCTTTTGCCGGGAGATAAGATATTCCAATACACAGACGGCGTGACGGAAGCTACGAACAGAGAAAATGAGCTTTACGGCATGGCAAGGCTTGGGGATGTGCTGAAAAGGAACACGGGGAAAAAGCCGGAGGAATTATTGTCTGCCGTGAGAGAGGATATCGACGCTTTTGTGGGGGATGCACCGCAGTTTGATGACATTACCATGCTGTGTGTGGAGTACAGGAAACGGATGCAGGTATCCGATTGAACACAGATAAGGGAACAGAAGGTGAATGATTTTACACAGGAGTTTTTAAAGTGAAGTGAGGAGAGTCGAAATAACATTGCAACTAAACTACCAATGTGTTAGAATTAAATTGATATTGCAGGAAAGCGCTTCTCATAGAAAGAACGCAAAAATACAGGCGGGAGGATATCTCTGAATGAATGAAAAATTACAGTTTTTTGTGGATCATCTTGAAGTCATCAACAAATTATATGAAAAGGACGTAATCCTTTCTGTTTTAGACGGGGACAAGGTGGTACAGGGATTTTTACTGCCGCCGGGTATCCCGTCGCAGTTTGAAGTTGGCTCCGTTTTTCATGATCCAAGCGGGATGCTGGATACAGTCCTGGCAAAGGGGGTCGCGAAACATAATCATCTGCCTAAGGACGTCATGGGATTCCCGGTTGAGGGAAATCTGATTCCGATCAAAGACGGCGGACAAGTTGTGGGCTGCATCATCTGTTCTTATTCCGTGGAAGGCAAGGAGCAGATTCGGGAGATCGCTTCCGAATTTCAAAGTTCCATTCAGCAGATCGACAGTTCCATTCAGGATGTAATTACCGGTGTTGAGAGTTTATTCACGATGCTGACGGACATGAACCAGATGACGACGGATGTGGAGCAGGATGTCAATAAGGCGGCGGATGTGGTAGGTGAGATCAGCAGCAACGCGTCCCATTCCAATATCCTTGCATTGAACGCGTCTATTGAGGCGGCGAGGAGCGGAGAAGCGGGCAGAGGATTTGCGGTTGTGGCGACAGAGATGGGAAAGCTGGCGAAGGACAGCAGCAATTCCGCTACCGAGATCAAGACCACCTTGTCAGCGATCGTGAATCATTTGGATGCCATCACCAATTCAATCAAAGAAGCGAACGGTGTTGCCAAGAGTTATATGGAAAGTATCAGTTCCATTCAATCGATACTTGAAAAGACGATATCCGTGGCCAATGAGCTGAAAAACGATGTGAAGCTATAGAGGTACTGATGCAAAAGGACAGGTAAAAGGGCTATAACAGAAGACGTTATAGTCTTTTTTACAGAAAACGGCGCAGAAAAGAGGAAACAATGAAAAAGACGATTATTACGGTAGTAGGAAAAGACACGGTGGGTATTATCGCAAAGGTATGCACATATCTTGCGCAGAATCAGATCAATATCCTCGATATCTCCCAGACCATCGTACAGGGTTTCTTTAACATGATGATGGTCGTGGACACGAATCTGACGAAAAAAGATTTCGGGGTGATCGTGGACGAGTTAAACGCGCTCGGCGATGAGATCGGGGTGGTCATCCGCTGCCAGAAGGAAGAAATCTTCGATCAGATGCACAGGATTTAGGGGGAAAGGCAATTATGATAAATTTATTTGAAGTGGCTGAGACCAATGAGATGATCGCCAAGGAAAACCTTGACGTACGCACCATTACCCTTGGCATCAGCCTGTTAGACTGCATCGACGGGGATTTGAAAAAGGTCAATGAGAAGGTCTACGAAAAAATTACGACGACAGCAAAGGATTTGGTTAATGTCGGTAATGAGATTGAGAAAGAATTTGGAATACCGATAGTAAATAAGCGTATTTCGATTACACCGATGGCGCTTGTAGGCGGGGCGGCGTGTAAGAGCAGTGAAGATTTTGTGACACTGGCAAAGACCATGGATCGGGCAGCGCAGACGGTAGGGGTCAATCTGATCGGCGGCTATTCCGCGCTGGTGTCGAAGGGAATGACGTCGGCGGATGAACGGTTGATTCGTTCGATTCCACAGGCGCTGCATGAGACGGAGCGGGTGTGCAGTTCCGTGAATCTTGGTTCCACCAGAACGGGTATCAACATGGATGCGGTGCGTCTGATGGGGGATATCATTAAGGAGACAGCTGTGATCAGCAAAGACAAGGACAGCGCCGACTGTATGAAACTGGTGGTGTTCTGTAACGCGCCGGACGATAATCCCTTTATGGCGGGCGCCTTTCACGGCGTGACGGAAGCCGATACGGTGGTAAACGTCGGGGTCAGCGGTCCGGGTGTGGTGAAAACCGCTTTGCAGAAGGTGCGCGGTGAGAATTTCGAGGTGCTCTGCGAGACCATTAAAAAGACGGCATTTAAGGTGACCAGAGTGGGACAGCTCGTGGCGCGAGAGGCTTCCCGGATGCTGGATGTTCCCTTTGGTATCGTAGATTTGTCCTTGGCGCCGACCCCTGCGGTGGGGGACAGCGTGGCGGATATCTTATGTGAGATCGGGCTGGAATACGCGGGAGCGCCCGGTACGACGGCAGCGCTTGCCCTCTTAAACGATCAGGTGAAAAAGGGCGGTGTGATGGCTTCTTCTTATGTAGGGGGTTTAAGCGGTGCATTCATTCCCGTTAGTGAGGATCAGGGGATGATCGACGCCGTGACGGCAGGTGCGCTTACGCTTGAGAAGCTGGAGGCAATGACCTGTGTCTGTTCTGTGGGGCTTGACATGATCGCGATTCCGGGAGATACGCCGAATACGACGATCGCGGGCATCATAGCTGACGAGATGGCGATCGGCATGGTGAATCAAAAGACCACGGCGGTCCGCATTATCCCTGCCATCGGCAAGGGCGTGGGAGAAAAGGTAGAGTTTGGCGGACTGTTCGGTTACGCGCCGGTGATGCCCGTAAACGCTTTTTCCTGCGAAGCGTTTGTGAACCGCGGCGGACGGATTCCGGCACCGATTCACAGTTTCAAAAACTAATCCCAAAAGCGGGTACAAAACAGCGCCGATATTGACAGGGAAGGACTGGGGGCAGCATGAAACTTTTGGTGATTGGCGGTAGTTATTTTTATGGCAGGGTCTTTGTCATGGAGGCGGTAAAAGAACATGCGGTCACGGTGTGGAACCGCGGCACTTATTCCATGGCAGATTTCGGGGTAAGGCAGATACAGGGCGACAGGCATGAAAGGACGGCAGCCTGTGAGGAAGACTGGGATGCGGTCATCGACTTCTGCGCCTATGCGCCTAAAGATATACGGAGTTTCGTTGAGAATATGACGGGAAAGATCGGGCAGTATGTTTTGATCAGTACCGTGGACGTTTACAAGAGAGAACCCGCGGTGGTAAAGACGGAGGATACGCCGTTTGAGGAGTGGTCTTTTGCGGGAGAAGCGGGAATCTATATCGCCGGGAAAGTGGCATTGGAACGGGAGATCGTCGAAGTATGCGGCGCAAGGGAAATTTCTTATACAGTGCTTCGACCGGCAATCCTCTATGGACCTTACAATTATGCGCCCAGAGAGTCCGCTTATATCCAGATGCTTTTACAGAACCATGCCCTGCCGCGTTTTACGGATGCGGACGGACGGTTTCAGTTTGTCTATGTAAAGGATGCGGCGCTTGCCATCCTCAAATGCCTCGGAAATGAGAAAGCATACGGACAGGCATATAATCTCTGTCAGGATGAGATTGTTACCTACGAAAACTTTTTTAAGATGTTAAGGCAGGCAGCACAGCCGGAGGATTTGGAGGGGCTTACGGAAGTGCCGCTGACGGTGGAACAGGCGGTGTCTCAGGGAGTACCCCTTCCTTTTCCGGCGACCGCGGCGGAGACGCATCTGTGTGATAATACAAAGGGGAAGACAGAACTGGGGCTTGTCTACACGGATTTCGAGGAAGGCATGAGGAGAACCTATCAGGCGTTTCGGGGTGTGTTTATACAATGAGGGCAGTACTGATTTTGTCTTTAGAGGAAATAAAAAGTGTGTAAAAAAACGTACGCATTGCGCGTACGTTTTTTCGTAGAATTATTTTCTTCTGCGAAATTCAATGACCGTATCATTTCATATCATTGGCTGTGTCATCAGGATTTATCACAATTTCTCATCAATTATACCTAAAATGCGGATGTTTGTCAAATTGCGTTTCTTCGTCGATAGCGTAAGTTTATTGTAGG
>DETS01000051.1 GCA_002361735.1 Lachnospiraceae bacterium UBA3282
GTCCGTACCGGAAATACTGATACCCATCGAAAGTTCAGAATCTTTTAGGATATCCACTTCTTCCTGTTTTTTCCTGAACGCAGTCAGAATTTCTTCCGCCTTCTGCGTAATCACCGCCTCGTCGGTCACACCTGCCAAATAATACAAAAACTCATCTCCGCCAACTCTGCAGACCAAATCGTTGCCGCAGGTTTCCCGCAGCACATCCGCCGCCAGCTTGAGCGCATAATCGCCCATCAAATGCCCGTACGCATCGTTGATCTGTCCGAAATGATCCATATCGATCAAAATCAGGCTGCCGCCTTCGGCTCGCAGTTTCTCGGAAATATCGCTTTCGCCCTTTTTCCTGCTCAAAAGCCCTGTCAGGTAGTCCACCGGGGATTCCAGCACATTTTCATTGCCCATGGAAACGCCCAGGATCTTACCGCTCCCAAAGATCGGCGTCGCCAAATCTTCCTCCGGCATCCACAGTTTTTCCAGAGCACCTTCCTCGATCAGCTTCACAAAGATATCTACCAGCTCGGGATCCCACTGGCTGCCCTTTCCTTTTTGCAGCTCCTCTAAGACCGCATCGTCATCTAATCTCCTGCGGTAAACGCGGTTACTGGTCATGGCGTCATAGGAATCCACCAAACCAATCACTCTTGCCACCAGAGGAATCGATTCTCCTTTTAACCCCTCGGGATAACCCGTACCGTCATAGCGCTCATGATGATACTTCGCACCCACGCTGATATTGGGAAACATCTTAAAGTCGTTTAAGATCTCAGCGCCCATCATCGTATGTCCCTTGATCAGACGAAACTCCACATCCGTCAGCATAAAGGGTTTGTTCAAAACGGCATCGGGAACGCCGATCTTACCCACATCATGCAGCATCGCCACATAATAGATATTCTGGATTTCCTCCTCAGACCAGCCAAGGCGCTGCGCCAAAAGCTCCGAGTATGCCGCGACGCGCATGGAATGCCCTTTGGTATAATCATCCTTCGCATCCACGGTGTTTGCCACCGTCATGATTGCCTGGATCGTGACGCGCTCCATCTCCTTGGTCTTCTCATCCAGTCTGCGCTGTAAATCCCTGCGGTAGCCGTCCAGCTCGATCGTACTCCTGATACGCCCCAATATCACATTCGGCTCAAAAGGTTTTGCAATGTAGTCATTTGCACCCACACGGAAACATTCCGTCTCCGTCTCCGCGCTGCGGTCCGCCGTCAGAAAAATCACCGGTATCTTACACCAGCGCGGATTCTTTCTGAGCGTTTCCATCACTTCAAAACCGCCGATTTCAGGCATATTGATATCCAGAAGGATCAGATCCGGCGTATGCCGCTCCAGGTATTTATATGCCTGTTTCCCTGAATTAACAGCCACGACCCGATATTTCCCTTCCAAAAGCTGCTGGGCTGTCGCCAGCGTCAGCCTGTCATCGTCAACGATCAAAATTATTTTTTTCATTTGTCCCCCAAATCAACTCCGTATGGTACTATCACCGTTTTATTATACGCTACACCGGGACAAAAAGCAAACAGATATCTTTAAGTATCCTTACTCATCTCCTTTTTCAATCGGCGCATGATTTTTTTCTCCAACCGTGATATGTAGGACTGCGAAATCCCCAAAAGCTCCGCCACTTCTTTCTGCGTCAGCTCCTTTCCCTCCGCGCTGCCGATTCCAAAGCGCAGACGAATGATGGTCTGTTCCCGCTCGGAAAGTTTGGCGATTGCCCGGATCAGAAGCTTTCTCTCCACCTCGTTTTCCAGATCCTTATAGATCACATCCTCATCCGTCCCCAGAATATCGGAGAGCAGAAGTTCATTGCCGTCCCAATCCACATTCAGCGGTTCGTCAATGGAAACCTCCATCCGATGCTTGTTATTTCTTCTCAGGTACATCAGGATCTCATTCTCGATGCAGCGTGAGGCATAAGTTGCCAGCTTAATGTTTTTCTCCGGGTTGAAGGTGTTGATGGACTTGATCAATCCGATCGTCCCGATCGAAATCAGATCCTCCACACCCACACCCGTATTGTCAAACTTTTTCGCTATGTACACTACAAGTCTTAGGTTATGTTCTATCAGAATCGACTTTGCCTCGTCCTCATATTCCGTTCCCAAATCGCCAATGATCTCATTTTCCCTCTCGCTCTCAAGAGGCGGCGGAAGGACCTCCGCACCTCCTATGTAATGAATATCTCCCTGTCTGTTCACCAAAAGCTTTGGTTCTCTGTGCACCATCTTAAACTGAACTTTACCGGGAATTGCCACTTTCAAAACCATCTTTTTTCCTCCTAGTTTTCTAATAACCCGGGGTGTAATAGCATTTGGTAATCACTCTCCGGCGAGATACCCGCGTCACAAACAGCGACAATGACGCCCTCTCTTTTGATCGTGCATCCCGCCTCCTCTATCGATATCTCCGGCAGCTCATAGGCTGAAAGGATTCCTTTCTCCTGTCCCACGCTCCGATAAGGGACCGCATGGTATTTCTCAGGCCGCAGGCAGGAAGCCAGGCTTACGGCTGCCCGCCTGCTGATGACGCTCACAGGCGCACCGCTTATGGGATCTGTCAGGTGATTGCCTGTATCCACAAGGGCACGGAGTCTAATCTCCTGTCCCAGAGCCGGCACATAAAGGCGCACCGTTCGCAGACAATTCTGCTCTCTGCGCATCAGCCTTTTTAACAGTGCCTTTAGGATCTGACAAGCCAAGGCGCCCGCCGCCAGGATGATCCAGAAGCCTTCCCTTGCCTTCATAACGGCTCTGAACCGATTGAGAATCCATATCATGGCGCCTCCCAAAAAAAAGCCGGCCGCCGCCATCACAAAGGATGCTTCCAAAAGCCTGCGCACACCGTGGATCCGATAGGTGAGACACATCATTACCATACTGACAGGTACTGCGCTAAGGAGGAGTCTGCACCCCGCCGCAGAAAACGGCAGGCATAACACCAAACAGCTCATGGCCGCTCCCACCAGAGCCCCCAGCCATCGTCTCCGGTGCGTGGCAGTACACCGTAATATCACCCCGGCCAGGGAAAGCAGATACAGGTTCATCGTCGTTTGCAGAACGAAAACGCTGTCAATATATAATTTGTAATACACATTCCACCTCCGTATTTCTCTTTCATTATAGGGAAAACAGGGTGCATATTCTGTCAAAAACAGGGAGCATTTCCCCTATTTTTCCAGACAGATAACAACAAAAATCGAGTAGGATTTTATTCCTGCTCGCCGTGCGGCCCGCATGCTGTGAAACAGCAAAATTCCATATGCGGGCCTGCGCATAAAAGAAAACCACAGGATATTCTCCTGTGGTCTGTTGATCCAAAAGCATTGTTTTTTATTTTCTGAGGAAACTCGGGATATCCAGTGACTTTTCCTCCACCGAACTCTTGATATCGTTGGTCTTCTGGATGCCGATCGGCTTTAATCCCGCCTGTGCCTTAGCCTGTCCGCCCTGTGACGTGATGGGCTGCTTCAACCCTACGCCGGGCGCCACAAATGCCCCGGCGCCTCCCACTGTGCTCTTACCCTGTAAAGAAGTAGGGGTTATGTAACCGCTCTTAAAACCAAGTCCGCCCTGTCTGGCCGCTTTTTCCTCGATGCCCGTAGCAATGATCGTCACATTACAGGTATCCGTCATGCTGGAATCATACATCGCACCAAAGATGATGTTGACTTCGTCACCCGTTAAGGATCTCACATAATCGGAAGCATCGGAAGCATCTGCCAGAGAAATGTCCCCCGAAACATTGATGATCACATGGGTCGCTCCCGTGATCGTGGTCTCAAGCAGCGGACTCTCCACTGCCATCTTAGCTGCCTCAGCCGCCTTATCGTCACCCTTACCGGTGCCGATACCGATGTGGGCAATTCCCTTATCCTTCATAACGGTCTGCACATCCGCAAAATCCAGATTGATGATCGCCGGCATATTGATGAGGTCCGTAATACCCTGCACTGCCTGCTGCAGCACCTCGTCCGCCTTTTTCAGTGCCTCCGGCATGGTAGTACGCCTGTCCACGATTTCTAACAGTTTATCGTTGGGAATGACGATCAGCGTATCGACATTATCCTTAATCTTTTCAATGCCGGACAGCGCGTTGGTCATACGTGTCTTCGCTTCAAAACGGAAGGGCTTCGTCACAACGCCTACGGTAAGGATTCCCATATCCTTTGCCAGCTTGGCCACCACAGGAGCTGCACCCGTTCCCGTACCGCCTCCCATGCCGCAGGTGACAAACACCATGTCCGCGCCTTTTAAGGCCTGTGCCACTTCCTCAGAGCTCTCCTCCGCCGCTTTTTCACCGATTTCGGGCTTTGCGCCTGCACCAAGTCCCTTGGTCAGCTTCTCTCCGATCTGTAACAGTCTGGTAGCTCTGCACAACTGTAATGCCTGCTTATCGGTATTGATACCGATGAACTCCACCCCGTCAATTTCTTCATCGATCATTCTATTCACAGCGTTGTTGCCCGCGCCGCCGACACCGACCACGATGATCTTTGCTGCGGACTCCGCTTCGTTCGTCTTAATCTCCAGCAAGGTGATTCCTCCTTCTGTCCCCTCATACTACAAATAGACTCATATAGATTATCATATAATTATTTTGCTCAGTTCGCAACCTATTTTTTTCTTTTTTATGTCTTTTTCTTATGATTTGACGGTTGATCCCGCCGTCAATCCTGCTCAAAACTGTAGGTTTTCGTATCTTCACTGTATTCCCGCATGTCCAATGTACCACTTTTTCCCAAAAGATCCGGCAAAATATACTGGAGTTTCATGATTTTTTCGTCGATATCCTTATTCTCACCCAGAGTGACCCTTGCGTCTCCGAAATACAGTGTCACCTGATAGGCATTGTCAAAATAGATACGATCCGCTGAAAGCTCATATTTCGCAAGCTGCTGTGTAATGTTCAGGATCTCATCAAAAAGCTCCGGCTTGTCCACCGGAAGCGGTTCGTGGAGAATCACATGGTCAAAAGTCAGCCCCGTTACCTGCGGGATTCCTGCCGTTTCCTCCTCAGAGGTCTCCACCACAATACCGTCCTTATCAAAGTATACATAGCGCCCCAAATACCGCACATAACCGGCAAGCGCCTTCTCATAGACCGTGATGCGTATCGTATCTTTCGCCTCAATATCCACATCCATGGTCTCTACAAAAGGAACGCCCTCAATACCTTTGTCCCGATATTTCAGGGAAAGAAAGAGGGAATTGTCTCCAAACCGTCCCCCCATCACCATCTCCATGATTTCCTCATTGGTATAGTGGACATTGCCATCCACACGAACCGTTGTCACGCGATAATTATGGATGACATAGAAGAAGCCCCCTGCAAGAATCAGGAGCAGGCAGGAAAAGACCGCCGCCAGAATACCGATCCGCTTCGCCTTGCTAAATCGCAGCTTCTCCGGCCTCTTTTCCCGTCGTCTGCCCCTTTTCCCTTTTTTCTTCTCCTGCACCGTCTCTCCGCTCTTTACAAGACGCAGGTTCGTATTTCTCTTTTTCTTTTTTCCTGTCTTTTCACCGCTCATGCGCAAACCTCGTCTTCATCCGCATCGGATCTATGCCAGTTCAATGGCAGCGCCAAGCTCTCTGAGACTCAGCGTGATATCTTCATATCCCCGGTCGATATAATGACGGTTTGTTACGATACCGGTACCTTCCGCCGCAAGCGCAGCTACCACCAATGCCGCTCCGCCCCGTAACTCCTGTGCCTCCACAATCGTGTTATGCAGAGGATTTCCGCCATGAATATAGGCTCTCGTGCCTGCTACCTGTATGCAGGCGCCCATCTTAATGAGCTCCGGCACGATCCGAAAGCGGTTTTCAAACACCTTCTCCTCGATCCAGCCGTCCTGCCCGGAACACGCCATCACCACCATAAACAGGGATTGTAAATCCGTCGGGAACCCCGGATATACCGCCGTTACAAGACCGTCCGGCAGTTTCCTGTCCGCCCGCCCCTCCACCAAAAGGCCGTTCGTCTCCCGCTCCGTTCTGACACCAAACCTTTCCGCACAGGCAATCACGCTCTCCATGTGCGCACAGGGCGCATCCCGCAAAAAAATCCTGCCGCCCGCACACAGACAGGCTGCCAGATAGGTCCCTGCCACGATCCTGTCGGCAGGCACGCGAAACCGCACCGGATGCAGGCGCTTAACCCCTTCTATCACCAGGCGGTCCGTGCCGACACCTTCTATCTTTCCTCCGGCACAGATCAAAAACTCACATAAAGCCTGTATCTCCGGCTCCCTTGCTGCCGGATGGATCACCGTCTTTCCCTTTGCCAAAACCGCTGCCAAAATCAGGTTTTCCGTAACGCCTACGCTGACAAAGGGAAGCTCCTGCACCGCCCCTGTAAGCCCTGCTGTCGCAGCACAAAAACCTGCTTCATCCTCTTCGATCACCACCCCCATGCGCCGCAGCGCATACAAATGCAAATCGATCGGCCGCTTTCCAATCACGCAGCCGCCCGGATATTCCATCGAAACCTCGCCCGTTCGGGCGAGCAGCGCACCTAAAAGCATGATGGAGGAGCGCATGACACCCACGGAATCAGCCGGCATATCACATTCTGACAGCCGTGTCGTATCCACACGGATGACGCCCTCCTCCCGATTGACCTGACAGCCAAGGCTGCGCAAAAGCCGCAGCATATGATACACATCCGCAATATCCGGACAGTTCTCTATCTCACAGATTCCGTCTGTCAAAAGGGTTGCCGCCAGAATAGGCAGCGAAGCGTTCTTAGACCCTTGTATCCTCGTTTGTCCGAAAAGACTCTTTCCACCATAGATACGAACAGCGTCCATAAAATTACCTCTGCTATACTTTTATGACCTATTCTATCTATATGGATTTTCGACAAAAAATTATCTTGTCCTCACAAATCTTTCAAACGTATCCCCTTTGCGACACTTAAAGTCAAACCTATTTCTATCAAAAGAAACATCACCGAAGAACCGCCGTAACTGATAAACGGCAGAGAAATACCGGTATTCGGTATGGTAGCGGTGACCACGGCGATATTCAAGATAACCTGCACCGCAATATGAGCCATCACGCCCACCACCAGAAGCGCCCCGTAAAGATCCGGCGCGTTGTTTGCTATGATCATCAGCCGCCAGATCAGCATCAGAAACATGATGATGACCGCGATCCCGCCAAACAGCCCCAATTCTTCACAGATAATGGAAAAAATCATATCATTCTGCGCCTCCGGCAAAAAGCCGCGCTTCTGCATACTCTGTCCAAGCCCCTTGCCCAAAACACCGCCGCTGCCGATGGCATAGAGCGCCTGAATGGTCTGAAAACTTTTATCGTTTGCATAAGCCTCGGGATCCAGCCAGGCAAGGATACGACCGCCTCGAAAGTCCAGCTCATCCACATGCGCCTGCGCCGTCTGCACCACATAAAACACTGCCGCCGCCGCCGCTGCCAGCGTAATCCCCGCCATAATAAAAAATCGCTTATAATCCGGGCAGGAGACAAACAGCATCAACACCGCGATTCCCATGACAATGATCGCCGAACTTAAGTTGTTCGTGATCATCCACAGCATCACCGCAATCGGTACGGGAAACGCCAGCACCGCGAGAAATCCCTTATTACTTCGCACGCGTTTCCCCAGCCTACAGATCAGACTTGATAAAAAGAGAATCATACCCAGCTTTGCCACCTCCGCCACCTGCAGAGAAATCGGACCTATGTAGAGCCAGCGCGTTGCGCCGCCGGAACTGTGCCCGAAAGGAATGATCAAAAGGATCAGCACCACGGAACCCAGATAGGCGAGCGCTGAAAAACGCTCCCAAAAGTGATAGGGAATGTTCGCCACCACCATCATCGCCACCAATCCCAAAATAGAGGCAAAAAGCTGCTGGCGCAGATACCTGGTCGAGTCTCCCAGCTTCTGGTTCGCTTCATAGGAGCTTGAGGAAAACACCATCACAATACCGAAACCCACTAAAAACAGCACGATGAACAGCAGGCTGTAATCCATGAATTTCTCACCTTTATCCTGTTTTCTGCGGGAAGCGCTTCTTTGTGCCACTTAGCTGTTCTCCTTCATGTTATTTACCATTTCCTTAAACCGCTTACCCCTGACCTCGTAGTTGGGAAACATCCCCCAGCTCGCACAGGCGGGCGAGAGCAGTACCGCGTCCCCGGGCTGCGCCTTCTCCACGCAGATTGCAAACGCTTCCTCAAAACTGTCTGCCAACACGATGTCTGTCAAGCCGTGGCGTCTTGCGCAGTCCGCAATCTTCTCCCTCGTCTGCCCGATCAGCACCAGACATTTGACCTTGCCGTCAAAGGCCTCGATCCACTCATCATATTCGCTCTGTTTATCATACCCGCCGCCGATCAGCACCGTCGGGCGGTCCATTGCCCGGATTCCCTGAATCGCCGCGTCCGGGTTGGTTCCCTTGGAATCATTATAAAAATCAATGCCGCGCTTCGTTGCCACAAATTCGATCCTGTGCTCTACAGGCGAAAAGTCTTTGATCACGGAAAGAATCGTCTCCATCGGCACGCCCATTGCCTGCGTGACCGCCATCGCCGCCATCACGTTCTCCGCGTTGCATACTCCCTTCAGCTTCATCTCGCGGACGTTCATCAGCCGCTCGCTTACGCCGTCCTTTGCCTGAAAGATTTCCTCCCCTTCCAGATAAAAACCGTCGGCAAGCCGCCTTTTTGAGGAAAACCACACCACCGTGGCAGGGCAGCGAGTACCAAATTCTTTTGTGTACTCATTCTCGTAATTTAATACGCATGTTTCCGTTTTTGTCTGGTTTTTGCAGACAGATTCCTTCGCCGCCGCATAATTTTCCATGGTATGATGACGGTTTAAGTGATCCGGCGTGATATTTAGAATCGCGGAAACCTTAGGACAAAAACGCTCGATGGTCTCTAACTGAAAACTGCTGATCTCCGCTACCGTCACAGTCTCCTGCGTGGAAGCAAGCGCCGTCAGCGTGTAAGGATTCCCGATATTGCCCACCACATCCACATGTTCGCAGACCGCCGCCATGATCTCCCCCACCAGCGTGGTGGTGGTGGTCTTCCCGTTGGTACCCGTGATAGCGATCACAGAGCCGTTTCCAATCTCATAAGCAAGCTCGATCTCCCCCCAGATCTTCACCCCTCTGGCACGAAATTCTTCCACAAACGCCGTATCCGTAGGCACGCCGGGACTCAAGACCAGAAGCTCAACATCCGCCTTCTGCGTCTCTGAAAGCTTGCCAAGCACAATCTCTGCCGTAATTCCCGGTTTCAGTTTTGCCTGCACTTCCTCTATCGTCAGTTTCTCATTTTCATCAAATAAAAGCGGCTTCGCCCCCGCATGATACAAGGCTTCCACAGCCCCGATCCCGCTGATGCCGGAACCCACCACCAGAACTTTTTTCCCTTTTAAAAACGATGCTTCCATTACCATACCCCCATCAGCGCAATCAGGCACAGCAGCGCCGTCACGATTGAAAATACTGCCACCACTCTGGTCTCCGACCAGCCGCAGAGCTCAAAATGATGATGGATCGGCGCCATCTTAAAGATCCTCTTCCCGCCCGTCATCTTAAAATACGACACCTGTAAAATAACCGACACAACCTCCAGCAGATAGATGAAGCCTACGATTGCGATAAAAATCGGCATCTGCATCATATAAGCTGCCGCCGCCACAAAACCGCCCAGCGCCAGAGAACCGGTATCTCCCATAAAGACGCTTGCCGGATGCACATTGAACAGAAGGAACCCCAAAAGAGCGCCCACCACCGCACAGGTGATCGGCTCGATTCCGCTGTCCGTCCCGATCGCCACCACCGTAAAGAAGGTTGCCACCAACACTGTCACAGAGCTTGCCAGTCCGTCCAGACCGTCCGTAAAATTGGTGCCGTTCACCGTACCGATGACAATAAAAAACAGAATCGGGATATTCCACCAGCCAAAGTCCAGATAGGTTCCATCCAAAAACGGCACCTTCATTTCCAGCGTCACATCCGTATCATGCAGCAGATAATAGACAAAAATCCCTGTCACCACCACCTGCAGTCCAAATTTCTGCCAGGCTCTAAGCCCCATGGAGCGTTTTAGGACCACTTTGATATAGTCGTCCAGAAATCCTACCAGCCCAAAACCCATCGTGAGAAACAGAACCGGAATGATGCCCGGATAGTCGCGCACAAAAAGCAGGGAGGCCGCCACCACACTGATCAAGATGAGGATGCCGCCCATGGTAGGGGTACCGTTTTTTTTCAGATGGCTCTCCGGTCCCTCCGTCCGCTCCGTCTGCCCCACTTTAAGACGCCTTAAAAACGGAATCACTACCGGTCCCAGAAATACGCTGATTGCAAAGGAGACCATTACGGAAATTAGAATAACACTGTTCATTCTTGCCCTCTTTTATATCTAATCATCTTATAATGCTACGGATTGTTCCGCTGTTTCACAGCTCTCACAATCCTACAAATATTCGGAATCCGCCCTATTGGGCTTCTTCCTCATATTTGGCGGGTCTCAAGGTCAAAAGTCTTATCATGCGAGCATGAACGTCTTTTAACTTTTCGCCCCTGGTATCATTTCATTGTACTACATTTCCTCCAAATAGGGAAGGATGTTTTCAAAGAGCTGTTTGACCACGGGCGCCGCGATCTGTCCGCCGTAGTAGGTTCCCTGCGGATTATGGATGATTGCCAATGCCAGGACCTGCGGGTCCTCCGCCGGCGAAAACCCCAGAAAGGAAGCGATATATCTGCCGCTTCCCCGAGGCAGGGTCTGACTGGTAGCTGTCTTTCCGCCCACACGGAACCCTTCCACGGCACCGTTTCTGCCGCTCCCGTCGGCTACCACCTGCTCTAAGATATAGCGCATGGTCTCGGAAGTCTCCGCCGACACCACATCATTTCTCACCGGATAGGTGAAGGACCGGCTGTCCGTTCCGTCCGCCGTGACCGCCCGCACCGCGAAATGCGGCGTGATGCGTCTGCCGCCGTTTACAATGGATGCCGCCGTGGTAGCAAGCTGGATGGGCGTGATCTGAAAGGATTGCCCGAAAGAGATGGTCGCCAGCTCCACCGGTCCGATATTCTCCATCTTGTGCATGATCGTGCCCGCCTCTCCCGGCAGGTCGATTCCCGTCTTATCCAGAAGTCCAAACTGCCTGAAATAAGAGTAAAACCGTTCCACCCCGATCCGTAATCCCACCGTGATAAAGACGGGATTGCAGGAGTTCATGGTGCCCTGCACAAAATCTTCCGCACCGTGGCCGCCAACCTTGTGGCAGCGGATCTTTCGATCCTCCACCATGATGAAGCCCGGACAGCTGAACGTGTCTGTCGTCTTTACCGCGCCGGATTCCAAGCCCGCCGCTGCCGTAATGATCTTAAAAGTAGAACCGGGTTCATAGGTATCGTTGATGCAGCCGTTCCTCCACATGGCGTTTAAGAGTTCCTGCCGCTTCTTTTCGGAAAAAGCCGAAGCATCCATGCCGTTTGGCAGAGTGTAGGGATTGTTTAAGTCAAATTCCGGAACATCCACCATCGCTAAGATTTCCCCATTTTGCGGATTCATCACCAGAATGGAAACCCGATCGGCTTCCTTGGTCTCCATCGTCTGTAAGGCAAGCTGGGTGGCATAACTTTGGATATTGATATCCAGGCTGACATAGAGATCTCTGCCGCTCACCGGCTCTACCCGCTCCTCTCCCTCCTCGTCCTGCTCCACGCCCTTAGCGTCCGTCACCGTTAAGATGGTTCCCGCTTCTCCTTTCAGATATTCCTCGTAAATCACTTCCAACCCGATGATGCCCTGATTGTCCCCGCCCGTAAAACCGAGCGCTTTGGACGCAAGTGTTCCGTAAGGATAATAGCGTTTATAATCCTCATCCACCTTGACCCCGTCAAGCGCTTTTGCCCTGATGGCATCCCCCGTCGCTTTGTCTACATTGCTCTTGATCTTTTCAATGGAGGAGTTTTTTTCTACCCGCTTTCTGATATATTCCTCCGATAACCCCAGCTCGTCAGAGAGAACCGCCACCACCTCGTCCGCATTTTTGATCTGGCTGTGAATGACGGACACCGTACAGACCGTCTTATTATCTGCGAGAATCTTGCCGTTTGCATCTATGATGCGTCCTCTTGCCGCCTTGATGCTGCGTTCCCTCTCATGCAGTTCCCTTGCTTTCATACTGTAATATTCGGACTGAAAGACCATCAGATAAAAAAGCCTTGCGGCAAGCCCCGCAAAAACCAGCGCACACAGAAAAAAAACGGTCACCGTCTTACTCCTGTGATAGGTCTTGTGGCTCATCCTGTTTTCCATCAATAGAGAAACCTCACAAAAGGGATTACTACAATTTATTATCCTTTCCGTGAGGTTATTCTCACTTCCCGTTATTCTGTTCCTTCCGCTTCTCCCTCAGAGGGTGTTCCGCCTGGTGTGTCGGGCTCCGGCGTCTCTCCCAAAAGACTGCCGCCCACTACCGTACCAAGCTCCGGATCCACATATGCGCCTGTCTCGGGATCTACCAGATATCCTGTTTCGGGATCCAGCGGAAAGTTCTTCCATGATTCATCCCGCTCGGGTGGTTCTTCCGTCTGCTCCTCGCTGCCTTCTTCGCCTTCTTTTCCTTCCTTTGGCGTCTCGCCGTCTTCTGCGCCCTCCTCGGTCTCCGGGTCAATCGGATTACCTTCCTCGTCAAGTGCAGGTTCCTCCGTCCCCTGCGGTGTTCGAATCTGAATCTCCAACTGTTCCAATTCCTCCCGCTCCGCATCGGAAAGTTCTTCCGTCATAAAGATATTCAGATACGGCAGCACCTCCGTCAAAACTTTTTTGACAATTCCCGTCGCATGTCTCGCATTGTCCTGAATTGCCACATTGGGTCTGTCCACCACCACATAGATGGCAATCTGCGGATCATCCGCCGGTGCATAGCCCATAAATGAGACCACATATTCCCCATTCTTTCTGGGCAGCGTCTCCGCCGTTCCCGTCTTGCCACCGATCATATACCCCGCAGGCCTCGCCGTCTTTCCCGTTCCGAACTCCCCGGTCACTACCGTATTACAATATTCTAAGATAGTGTCGCTGGTGGAGGGCGATATGGTCTGTTTCAAGAGTCTGGGCTCAATATTCTCAATCGTCGCCCCGTCCGCGGTTGTGATGCGGGACGCCAGATGAGGCGCATAGTAATTGCCGCCGTTGATCAGAGAGCAGAATCCCGTAATCATCTGAATCATGGTGGCGTTAAAGCTCTGTCCGAAGGAATTGGTGGCAAGGTCCGTCATGCCGATATTGCTTTTGTTAAAAACCATGCTTGCCGTGCGCGCCTCGCCCGCCAGATCAATATTTGTCTTTAAACCAAAGCCAAAGGTATGCTGATAGTCCACAAACTGATTCTTTCCCAAAGCGAAAGCAACATTCATCAGGACCACGTTACAGGAACGCTCGATTCCCTGCTGCACCGTGAGCACGCCGTCTCCGTAAGTCTGATGGCACTTGATGTCGTGTTCTCCCACATGAAGCATCCCTTCGCAAAGATACGTTTCATTCCCCGTAATGGCGCCGCTCTCCAGTGCCGCCGCCACTGTGAAAGGCTTAGCCACAGACCCCGGCTCATAGGAATCCGCGATGCAGAAATTTTTCCACAGAGCGTTCAGATGCTGGTACATGACCTGATCGTCCATCTCATCCAAAGTTTCCTGTGTCACGACCTCCCCGCTCACTTTTTTGCCGTCCTTATCAAGAAGCGGCATGCCCAAAAGGTTTTCCGTATTTCTGACATCATTCAAATCAAAGTCGGGATAGCTTGCCATCGCAAGGATACCCGCTGTATCCACATCCATAATGACGCAGCCAAGATTCTGCGCGCCGTTGCCGGGTCTTGCATTATCCTTGTACTCCTCGTTATATGCCCGCAGATATTTCTCCACAATGGTTTGAATATTGGCGTCTATGGTAAGCTGGATGTTGTTGCCGTCCCTGGCTGCAATGGTGGTGCGCTCCAGCGTCGAATCGTCATTCAGATAGCCGTACTCTCTGCCGTTTGTACCGCTCAGGATTTCGTTGTAATACTCCTCCAGCCCATAGGTCCCCGCATTATCTCCCGTGGTAAATCCGATCACATCACAGGCAAGCCGCCCGTTCGGGTACTCTCTCTTGTATTCATCTTCAAACCAGACGCCTTTTACGTTTCCCCCCTGTTCCTCATCCGCGCAGAAATCCTCAAACGCGGTCTTTTCCTCATAGCCCACCCGCTTTGCCATCACATAATAAGAGGAATCCGGATGAGAAGCGATATAGCTTCTCACCGTGCCGGCATCAATCCCAAAAAAACGGTTCAGCGCGCTTAAGGTAGGCTCCAGATAATCCTCCTTGCGAAGCAGGAGCTTCGTATCAAGGATCACATTGTATACCTTATTGCTTGCCGCCAGAACCGTACCGTTTGCATCCACAATCTCGCCGCGTTTAAAGGGAATGATCACAGAGTCATATTCCTGATGTGATAACACCTGTTTTTTATACTCCTCACCATTATCCCGGTTGATCAGAAACAACCGAACGGAAAGTCCCACAAAAGCCGCCAGTATAAAAAGGAACAATACCAGCAGCTTTTTCTGCATTTTGATTGTAAATTTTATGACATCGCTTCGTTTTTTTCTTTGTCCGCTCAAAAAATCACCTGCTTAGTCTTTCCTCGGAATCTCCGCCATCTGCTTCACATAATCGCTGTTCTCGCTGGCAAAGGAGATGATCTGTCCCTCTTTTGCGTACTGCATGCCCAGCTCCTGGATCGCGATCCGCCTGATTTCCTCCAGATCCACACTGCTGCTGATTCTGCTGTAATTTTCCTCGTTCGCAACCTTGAGTCCATTAAGCTGCCTCTCCAGCGCCGCGATATGCTTTACGCTGTTTGTAATATCCGACTGCAGCCCGATATAATACACCAGAATGATGCCCGCGCTTACCAAAGCCGCGCATAAAAACAGAACATAGCCCGCGCTCATATGTTTCGCCCGCTCCCTGTTCTTTCTCACACTGTTGCTGACCCTCTTTTGAGGTCTCTCAGGCATCTGTCTGACAGGCTGTGCCTTCCTGACCGTATTCCCCTGTACATAATATGCGTTCTGCCTTGTCGTCTTCATTTCAATGCTACCCCTCTATCTATCCTATCCTTTTTCAAACACCCTGAGTTTCGCGCTCCCTGCTCTCTTATTCTCCGCAATTTCTGCTTCCGATGGGAGAATCGGTTTCCTTGTCACCACTCGCCCCTGTGATACCTTGCCGCAGACACACATTGGAAAGTCCGGCGGGCAGGTGCAGGGGTTTTCATTTTTGCGAAAGGCTGTTTTAACGATCCGATCTTCCAGTGAATGAAAGGTGATTACACAAAACCTCCCGCCCGGATTCAGAAGGGCTGTCAGCCCGTCCAAAGAATCCTGCAGCACTTCCAGCTCCCTGTTGCATGCAATCCGTATCGCCTGAAACGTCCTTTTGGAAGGATGTCCTCCCACGGCACGCATTTTTGCCGGAATCGCCGCCTTTATGATTTCATTTAATTCCCCCGTTGTCTCGATAGGCTTGTCCTGCCTGACTGCCGCAATATGCTTCGCAATATTCTTCGCAAATTTTTCCTCACCGTAGTCCCTGATCATGCGGTACAGCTCTGCCTCAGAATAACCGTTGATGATGTCTCTTGCGCTCAGTGCCTGTCTTCTGTCCATCCGCATATCCAGCGCCGTATCATATCGATAAGAAAATCCTCTTTCCTCTTTGTCAAGCTGATAAGAAGAAACCCCTAAGTCAAGCAGAATGCCGTCCACTTTGGTGATTCCGAGACTGCTTAAAACCTGCGGTGCGTTCACATAGTTATCACGAATTAACGTCACCCTTTCCCGGTAAGGGAAAAGTCTCTCTCCTGCCGCCGCTATCGCATCCTCATCCTGATCGATACCGATCAGCCGTCCGCCCTCCGTCAACCGCTTTGCCACCTCACAGGCATGTCCGCCGCCGCCCAGCGTGCCGTCCAGATACGTACCGGACGGTTTGACGTTCAGATTTTCTATCGTCTCTGCAAGGAGCACCGAGGTGTGGTGAAATTCCATCTTATCTTTCCTCATCATCCGGTCTTGCAAACCCGCGCTTTCAAAGTTCTATATCCCAAGTCCGAGTTCAGCCATGTGTTCCGCGATCTCATCCATATCGTCAAATGCCGCGGTATCCTCAAACCGCTCTTTGCCCCAGATTTCAATCCTGCTGCCTACGCCCACGAGCACCACGTCCTTTTGCAGCGCCGCGAACTCCCGCAGGACATTGGGAATCAGGATGCGCCCCTGCTTATCCACTTCCGCTTCTGTCGCTCCTGCCAGGAAAAAACGTACAAACTGTCTGGCTTCCTTATTGGTAATGGGCAGGGTTCTCAATTTTTCTTCAAAGAGCTTCCACTCCTCGTTATCATACACAAACAGGCAGCCGTCCAAACCCTTGGTCACTACAAAAAAATCTCCCAACAGCTCCCGAAACTTAGACGGAACGATCAGCCTGCCCTTTGCATCGATTGTGTGATTGTATTCTCCCATGAACATCCGCAATCACCCTGCCCGCAGGTACTTTGTACACTACGCTTTCTCCGGTTAAAAGTGGTCTGCCACGAAAAGAGAGGTTCTGCCACTTTATACCACTTCACTCCACTTTTCACCACTTTTAATCCCATTCTATACTATTTACGGGGAAAATGCAAGAAAAATATGGAAAAAAGCGCATAAAAAAAG
Source organism: Lachnospiraceae bacterium UBA3282 (assembly GCA_002361735.1). Lineage (GTDB taxonomy): Bacteria > Bacillota > Clostridia > Lachnospirales > Lachnospiraceae > UBA3282. The sequence continues at coordinate 16,772 of DETS01000051.1, forward strand.
AACACAGACGTTTTACTCTGTGCTCTCCTTTTCCGACGCTGCCGTTGATTCTTTTTTCTTATATAAATGACAGCGGATGAGAATGTCCGCCGCGACGGATACGACCACCAGCGCTGCCGCCAGCACCTGCGAAACGGCAATGGCGGTGTGCGGAATGAACAGGGTGTCGGTGCGGATGCCTTCGATCCAAGCTCTGCCAAGACCATAGCCGCCCAGGTACAAAAGCCATTGTTCTCCTTCAAATTTCTTGTGTTTCCGGTACAGAAGCATCACCGCCAACAACGCCAGATTCCACAGGCTCTCATAAAGAAAGGTGGGATGCACCTGAATATAGTTTATGCCCTCCGTCATATGAGCGGCAATCTTTTCCGAAATATCTCCTGCCCTGACCATCTCCGTCGGAAGACGCATCGCCAAAAGGCTGTCCGTATATTCCCCAAACACTTCTCTGTTCGTAAAATTTCCCCATCTGCCGATCACCTGTCCCAGTACCAGCCCAGGCACGCAGATATCTGCCAGCTGCAAAAAACTCTGCTTCTTTTTGCGGCAGTAGATCCACAAAGTAAGAAAGGCAGCAATCACCGCGCCGTAGATTGCCATACCGCCCTTTCGCGTGTTGAAGATATCTCCCAGATTATTCTTATATCGATCCCAGGAAAATATCACATAATAGACCCTTGCGCCAATAATGGAAAAAATAATGGCATAAATTGCAAAATCCCAGATGGTATCGGGATTCAGCTTTTCCAGTTTCGCCACATACGCCGCCATCAGCACTCCCGCAAAAACGCCAATGGCAATGATCACACCATAGAGCGCAATCGGAAAGCCGAAGACAGTAAACGTCTTCGGCACATTCTTCAAATAAATACCCAGATTGGGAAAAGCGATGTCCATAGTTCCCATAATTTCCTGCATATCAGATCTCCCCTAGACGTTAAATCTAAATAAAATAACATCCCCGTCCTGCACCACATAATCTTTTCCTTCCATACCGACCAGCCCCTTCTCTCTGGCTGCCGCAAGAGAGCCTTGCTCCAGAAGATCCTTATAATTTACAACCTCCGCTTTGATGAAACCGCGCTCAAAATCGGTATGTATCTTTCCCGCTGCCTGAGGCGCCTTCGTACCGATTTTGATGGTCCAGGCTCTGGTCTCGTCCTCTCCTGCCGTCAGAAAACTCATCAGTCCAAGCAGACGGTAACTTGCGCGGATCAGCTTCTGCAAACCCGACTCCGAAAGTCCCAGATCCTCCAGGAACATCGCGGTTTCCTCCTCGTCCAGCTCCGCGATCTCCTGCTCGATCTGCGCACAGATCACAAACACCTCACTGTCATTTTCCGCCGCAAACGCCTTCACCTTCTGTACGCCCCCGTTGCCCGCACCGTCGTCCGCAAGGTCCTCCTCCGCCACGTTTGCCGCAAAAATCACCGGCTTGTAGGTGAGCAGATTATAGGAAGTTAAAAGCGCAAGCTCATCTTCATCCTCCGTCTCAAATACCTTTGCCAGTTTTCCTTCCTCTAAATGCGCCTTGATCCTCTCTAACAGAGCATACTCTTTTGCCGCCGTTTTATCCATCTTGGCAATTTTCGCCGTCTTTGCCATCCTGCGCTCTAAAATCTCGATATCGGAAAAAATCAGCTCCAGATTGATGGTCTCGATATCCCTAAGCGGATCGATGGAACCGTCCACATGAACAATGTTGGTATCCTCAAAGCAGCGTACGACATGAACGATAGCGTCCACCTCGCGGATGTTGCTTAAAAACTGATTGCCCAAGCCCTCGCCTTTGGAAGCACCTTTTACCAGCCCGGCAATGTCCACAAACTCGATGGTGGCGGGCGTCACTTTTTTAGAATGATACATATCTCCCAGAAGTTTAAGCCGCTCGTCCGGCACCGTTACGATGCCGATATTGGGGTCGATGGTGCAGAAGGGGTAATTGGCGGATTCCGCGCCCGCCTTTGTCAAAGAATTAAAAAGGGTGCTCTTGCCCACGTTGGGAAGGCCGACAATGCCTAGTTTCATGTTATCTCAATCTCCTTTGGGTTTTCTTATATTTTATAGGGTTTTCGGCTTTTAAGGCTTTGGTTGCGTACCAATCTACGTACCAATTTTTCTAAACTACCTTGAGAGACGCCGCAATTTTTTCGATTTCTTTGTGCTTTTCATCTTCTGTCGTGTGAACATACAGATTCATTGTGATACCAATGTTAGAATGTCCAAGTATCGTCTGCAACGTCTTTGGCTTCATACCGCCCTCAATACATCTGGTGGCAAATGTATGACGCAATACATGCATGGAAAACCTCGGAATCCCTATCTTGTCACACTGTTTGAATAACATGGTGTCATATGTGCTGTTCTTAACCGGCGTTCCCTTACGGCACAGGAAAATATATTCTGACCATTCCATCGGAATGACTTTGACTTCAAGATTCTTCTTCCTTTGCCTACGAAGCATGTCCAGCGCTTCCTCCGTCAAAGGAATGGAACGATACCCCGATTTACTCTTAGGTTCTCCCACTCTCCATTCTCCTGTCCTAAGCCCCGTCTGCAGCAAAAATCTGTATTGATACTCGTATGTGTTTCCTACGATTCCCCTTACAAACCTTTTCTGCTGTTCTAATGTCAGCGCTTCTTTCTTCTGCGCAGGCTTCCCAATATCAGATTTTACCATACCATTACAGGGATTTTTCATAATCACATCATTCTGATATGCGTAATCAAGCATATTAAACAATGCTATCCTTGTCTGATAAATAGTAGATGTTCGATACCCTTCGTCAGCCATGCGATTCATAATCATTTGGCACTGAATCGGTTTTACTTCTGACAAAATCAGTTTCCCAATCACAGGATCAATGTTACGCTCATAACGCTCTGTATAATTTCTTACCGTGTTCGGGCGTACCGTGCGTTTCTTCATGCTGATCCAATAGTCAAACCATGCCTTTACCGTCATTTCTTCCGGAAAATTCAGATTGCTATGCTCGTCCTGATACTGTGAGTCTGCCAGCCACTGTCTGCACTCTTGTAATTTGCGGAATAATTTTTGCTTCCGTTGTCCGTATTTCGTAGTAAATCTTCCAACATAGAAGCCATCCGACCTTTGGCTTATTCCGACGCCAAGCTCCTTTCCTTTTAGATCTTTACCCATAGTAAAAGCTCCTTTCAACAAGAGCCTTAATACCAAATGCTCGGCAAGCCGAGCATTGATAGTATAGCATAGTAAGGCTCAAAAGTAAATTACAGGATTTTATATTTCCACTGTATCGCTTAGAAATTTATCAAATTCTCTACGCTTTACGAGCTTCTTTTTCCCCACATACAATACAAATTTGCAATTTGGTATCTTTAACAGTTCTTCTATCCGATTGATTCCGATATTGGAATATTCTGCGGCTTCCCTAATCGTTAAATTGGCTTTCTCCCAGATTGGTACTTTATCTGTATTATTGCTTCCCATATTTTCAGCTACCCCTCCTCAATTTTCAGACTTAAAACACGAAAAGGACAACCCAGACTTTTCCCATAAGTCTGTGACTGCCCTTGCGCTGTGTAATAGAAAATTGCTATCGTTAATTTTAAGTGCAATCTGCACTCTGTTTTAACAAAAATCCCTTGAAATTTCCCGCAAACAGTTGGGAAGAATTGCAGGAACATATACGGGATTATGTATTCAGTTTTTGGCTGCCAGCTTTTTCGCAGCTACCCTAAATTCTCGGTTTGTCCAATATATACATACAAAGAACATTCAATAGATTTTTATTCCCCCTTCCATCTGACTCACAATGTTATTGTAAATGGCAAAAGTGCAAAAAACCTTCCTATTTCTCAAAACTTTTTTTGAGGAAATTCATGTTACAATAACCATGTGGTTTTTGTGCCATATGTCACTCCATTTTACAATCCGCAATCTTCCTATGGACAGATTAGAGCAGAATAACAAGCACTGCCTGTGTCATGACACAAGGCGAAATAGCAAGCACTGCTTGCGTATATACGCATGACAAAACAGCAAGCACTGCCTATGGACGTCCATAGACAGTTTTTTACAAAATTTCCGCAAGCGGAAATCTGTAAAAATTGCTGGTAGGGGAAAATCCCCTAACCCCTTTGTCGTAATAAAATCATCACTATCAGTTCTCATATCCGTCTTTTAGAATATCTATACTTTGTCTCTCAATAATTTCACAAACTACATTATAAAACATCTTCCGTCACATAACCCTCTCCCCCACTTTTTATACAGTCCATATGAAATAGCAATTTCTCTTATTCCATCTTCCCTGGCAAATCCATCATGATTTGCATTGATGAGTATATGCTCAAAAATTGCATTGTTCTCTAGGTTTTGTTCTACTAATTTTATCTCAGCCGGATTATTATTTACCCATAATTCAAACTCTTCTTGTTCCATTTTATTACGGAATAATAATATTGGCATTTCCGCTCCAGACCGATTATGACATTGGAATTTCCCATAATTAAAAAATGGCAAAAGTTTTCCATTTATGCTGTCTTTTAAAATATAATAATAAAAAATCGGTTGACTATCCATGTGCTTCTTCTCTGGCAAAGTAATCTGGCATCTTCCCTCATCCATATACCACAATTGTGTCTCATATAATGTAGTGGACAGATAATTAAGTTTTAATGAAGCATAAAACATTGCTTCATTATCGTAAAAATATGCCAAATCTTCATATCCTTTTTGGGACTCTTCGACTATAATTTGAAACTCTGGAGATTGTAAATTATAACTATGCCGACAACTATCCCAATTTGCTTCCGACCATCTTTTCGGTGTTTCTAATAGATTTAGTAATCTTTGAAACGGAGTCAAATCATAACCAAAGCGTTTTCTCCAAAGATACTCTGTCTGCTCAATACTTGCCGTCTTATTCGTAGGTGTGTTTGTGTCAAAAACACGAGTATAAATTGTCCCCTGCGTTAGATGTTTTTTCACATCATGTCCCTTTTCGTATTTTTCTTGCAAGTAATATGGCGTATGTCTGCTATTATATATAATAACTATATCAAGTTGATGCTCCCCTACATTTATAGTCTTTACATCTGTTTGTGGATAATACCCTCCGGCAAATGGTTTCGATCTTAAAAATTCCGTCAATCCCGCTGAAGATATCCGTGGCATTCTTGTGTTCTCTATACCATAAATACTTCCGTCATCATTTGCTCCATAGATTAAGTAAGCGTCCCTGTTTTCAAGGTTATTAGCCATACAAATTATATCTTTTAGCTTATCCTCTGGGCAATCGGGATAATCACTTTTATAATCCCAATACGCCCCTTCATGTCCCTTGGAAAGTAATTCCATGATTTCATTGAAAAATGCATCATTTTCCATATGTTATAATACATACCTCCGTATTACACAATTAAAGAAATATCTATTTCTACATGTTTTTCCATTTTTGGTATTCCATTACGAAAACCCAAAACCGTCATTCATTTATAAGAGAAAGAATATAAATGCTATTGTCATATAAAGTGTAGAAATTGGTTCCCTTTTATATGTATCAAATTTCCCTGTATTCTGGCAGGCTGTCAATCAAATTCTGCGTCTTAACGCTTAAGGCAATAACAGAAACTAAAAGATTGAATATATATTTTTCTTCCCCATAAAGATTAGGATTATCCAAGATCCCGCTTTCCTTGTCAAATGTCACTGCATAGCGCTCCATAATCCATTCGATAGCGGACTTTCCATTGACCACATATTCGTAGGCACATTCAGGGATATTACTAATTGTTATATAACGATTGAAGTAAATCGTATCTTTTTGAAACGTCTTTCCCTCTTTTTTAAACTGCATTTTCTCCACAGTATAATCCGGCTTGTCGATTTTAATTTCCAAGCCGATGCTGACAGGGTCAACCTCCTGCTCATAGGCAAGATGCAGCTTAGCCAACTCTTTTCCAATGCAGACATACTCAGGGAATTTATCCAGCATGGGAATTCTTGGCATTTCCTTAGAAAGATTGTCCCCATAAAGTTCAATATACTTCCGACATTGCAAGACAGCATACAGATAATAAAAAATATCTTCCTTCTCTACCTTGTTACCGTATATTTCTTTGAATTTCTTAAGAGAAACATCTGAAATCGCGAATCTACGCTTATATCGAATCCCTTCCTGTTCATTATGCATATCTTCTAAATATTCATAAATATTAATCTGTTGTTCGCTCATGCTCACCTTATCATTTCTATCAAAGAAATACATAGGAAAACAAATTGAATTCTCCATAAAATGTAAATCTTGGATGCAATCCGTCATCAGAACAGAAAAACCCTTTTTCAGTGGTGCACCGGAAACACAAATAACAAGATTTTCATGTTCCAAATCAGGAAAAATACTATCCCACCGCGAAGGTCTCTCAATGATGCTCTTATTGTATACCAATTTCTTTTTGCAATAAGGGCGATAAGCAACAGTACGAATAGCATCATCCATTACAATTTCTTCATTTTTACAGAATAGCTTAAAAAGTCCACTTGACCAACTGATCTTTGTAGGATCATTGCTTCTGATATTCATCAGATATGTTTCCTGCACCTTAGAATCAGCGGTAAACATCCCCTCGGCTATTCTTGCACCAAAATCGGCATGGCAACGAATTCTTTCTGCATTGTAAAACTGAATCATACGTTCAGCATATCTTCCGATTTCATCTGCGGAAAAACTATACACCCAAACATCTCTATTTGTTGAAATACCAGATGAATAATTGTCAAGAAAAATACTGTCTTTTTCTCGCCCCTTTTTATCACCGAGCGCAATAAAGTTCATAAAATCAGGATTGCGCTGATTAATCCAGTCATGATTCTCATTGGGAGTAAGTATCTTCCACGGTATTTTTTTGATATTGCCAAATTCAGCAATGACAGACAACTTTTGCTCTCTGGTGAGATAATCCCCTATATCATAATAACGGACATACCCGTCCTTCTTAATCCCCTTCTTTTTGACAAGTATGGTAATAGCAACAGGAGTGCGGGAGCCGGAGCCAAATATCTTGCCACCTTCTTTTCGTGACAGTTCTCCAGAAGTCCGTTGATTCCCTCTCAAATTAAAACAGTAAACAGAATTGAAATCCTCTAACAAACACTGCCTAAACCCGTCCAATGCTACACTATCAAGATATGCACCGTTACTGACAAAACCGATTACTCCGTTATCCCCAAGTCGGTCTGTTGCCCAACGGAACGCCTTAATATATGTGTCATAGACATTTCGTGTCAGGGTGGCTTTTGATTTGGCAACATAGGTATCCGCCAAAGAATTGTCCAGATGTTCATAGGAAATATTCTGATTATTGTCATTTCCCGATTTCTGTCCAACAGAATAGGGTGGATTTCCAATAATCACCGTAATAGGCGATTCCAACTGCTTTGTAGCTCTAGCAGTGTTGCCAGAAAACATCATATGGGACGGTGACACCGTATTGCCATCCTCATCATAGATGCTCTCAGACAACGCAAAGGTATCCGTCAAAACGATACCTTCAAACGGCGTGTACTCCTTTGTCTGCATCAGGTCATGGAAAGTTTCTTCAATATTGATGGCGGCAATGTAATAAGCCAGAAGAACAATCTCGTTTGCGTGAAGCTCATTGGTATACTTATACAGAAGTTTTTCGGGCGAAATCAGACCACTTCTAAGCAGTCTCACAATAAAAGTTCCTGTTCCGGTAAAAGGATCTAATATATGCACATCTTTGTCATTGATGCTGCGGTCAAATCTTTCTTTCAACACTATTTCTACGCTCTGTAAAATAAAATCAACTATTTCAATCGGAGTATAGACAATTCCCAGCTTTGCCACCTGCTTTGGCAAGGCGTTTTTGAAAAATTGCTCATACAATTCAATGACTATCTTCTGCTTGCCTTCTGCGTTATCAATGTCCTTTGCCCTTTCCTGAACGCTGAGATAAAATTTGTCCAATGTTTCCTGTTCTTTGTCTAGTGCCTTCTCATTCAAAATGACCAACATATCTTGCATTATTATAGAAACCGGATTGCTCTTAATAAACTCATAATTCTCAAAAAGTGCATCAAACACAGGCTTAGTAATCATATGTTCTGCAAGCATTTCAACGGCATCCTGTTGATCAATAGAGGAATTCAGATTACTTTGCAGAGCAATAAGGAATTCCGCAAACTTAGGCGCAATCTCAGGCTTTTTGATGAGTAGTTTAATTTCCTCAATATGACGGTTGGCAATATCGGCAATATCCTTTGCCCACGCTTCCCAATATCTGCGCGAACCACATTTCTTGACAATTTTTGCGTAAATGCTGTTCTTCCATTTTTGCAAATCATCAAGATTCAGTCTAAGCTGCGTATAAGACTGCTCGGTTTCTTTACTTTTTCCCTCAGAATCATCATCGCTAGTGCCGGTTACACCAATCACTTGAATATTGTCAGGCTTTTTACGATTCAGTTCAATTTTGTTGATGGTATTGTTAAAACGATCATCATGCGCCCTTAATGCCTGAAGAACATCCCAGACAATTTTATAGCGTTGGTTGTCAGACAATGCCTCTTCCGGCTCCATCCCTGCCGGAATACCAATCGGAAGAATAATGTAACCATATTTCTTCCCCTCTGTCTTTCGCATGACACGACCCACGGACTGAATAATGTCCACAACAGAATTGCGAGGATTTAAAAACATAACGGCATCCAATGCAGGCACATCAATTCCTTCTGACAGGCAGCGCGCATTGGACAGCACCCGGCAATGGCCATCAGTGATATCCTCTTTCAGCCAATCTATACGATCTTTGCGGAACAGGGCATTGTTTGTACCATCCACATGGTCCAACTCCACGGAAACCATGCCTTTGTTATAACCATACAGCTTCAATTCATCCTGTATTTCACGAAAAAGGGATACAAATTTTTTTGATGCAGCAATACTGCTGTTAAAGGCAACTGCTCGTTTCATGGGCGCAGGATCGTTTACAAAATAGTCTTCCTCGCCCTCAAACACTGTCCGCTTGGACAGACCATTCAGGCACCCAATGATTTTAACTGCGTCTTCCAAAATCAGCTCACTGTCACGGGAAGTAATCAAATTTTGCAAAGTGCGGCTAACATAATTTTCATCTACCGCTAGTACAATTACCTTATAATCCGACAACAACCCCAATGTTACAGCTTCAGAAAAGCCAAGATAGTAAAACTCTGTTCCATAAAGTTCCTCATCATCCATAGAACAGAGAACTGCGCTTTTTGCATTAGCTTTTGACTTGCTCTCATCACCATAAATTCTCGGCGTAGCCGTCATATAAAGCCGCTTTTCCCCTTGGATAAAGTCATTGTTGTGAACCTTCACAAAATCGCTCTCATTTTCGCCTGCCAATGTCACCCCCGTAGTACGGTGCGCCTCGTCACAAATAATCAGATCAAATATCAATCCTGTTTGCTTCTGAAATTTAGAGATTACATCAATAGACTGGTATGTTGAAAAAAACAGCTTCATTCCTGCTTCAGACCAGCCAAATGTGTAATAGGCAATAAGCCTTTCCACATTAGTTGTAGCTGGAATAATAGTATCAGAAATACGCCCTCCCTCATTTGATGCCGCACTAGCTTTTGGATCAGAACAGATTGCAAATACACTGTAATCGTATTTGCACTGAGCAGACCATTCTAACAGAGTCTGATTAAGCAATGAAATAGAAGGCACAAGAAACAACACATTCCCCGTTCCATTTGTAAGCGCTTCTGCAATTTTCAGAGAAGTAAAGGTTTTCCCTGTTCCGCAGGCCATAATCAACTTACCCCGTTCTGCAGACCGAAATCCACTTAAAACAGCCTCAATTGCCTTTGTCTGGTGAGGATGTTCATGTTTGCGCTTATCCCGTTTCATTTCGTTTATGTTGCTCAAAGAAAAGGAATCCCAATCGATACCTGAATCTTTCAAATCTTTTAGCCTAATACGGGTAACAGGAGGAAGTTGCCCCTCAATAGTATCTTCAGCAGTCGTACTCCATTTATCGGTTGTTGAAACAATAATACGCTCAGAGTATCTCATAGGCTTTCCGTCAATAAAAAACGGTTTCCCTGAGGCGGATATAAACGTATCCACATCTGCTTTTGAAATAGGGTAGTTTTCATCATAAAATTTACATTGGATAGCACAATATTCATCATAGTTCGTTTTCTTGGCAACAAGGTCAATCCCTGTGTCATGCTTACCGCCATTATAAGGGAACTCCCCCCATGTCCATACCGCTTCAAATGTTTCCGCATAGAGAGGACAGGTCAAAAAATATTTTTTCATTAGCAACTCAAAAATCATTCCTTGCTGCGCTTTGCTTTGTCCCATGCTCTTAAAATCTAGCAATAATTGTTCAAACCCGCTCATCTTTGGCTTTTCTCCTTCAATGCATTTCAATTTAATGTTCATCTGCTAACTACATATTTAACTTATATATTAAAATACTAACGGTATGTAGAATCCGATTTGTAAATTTTTATAGATTTATCAGTAATATTTTTTAATATACCTTGGGAAATCAAAAATAATCTTACATCATCAATCTCAATTGATGACTTTGGTCCAATGCAAATTTCTGATATAATTGATTCCATATGTGGTATTCCTAATTCCACATGCGAAACCAAAGAATTATTCTTTACAACATATCCGTATTTTCCTACTGTAATAGCATTTTTGTATTCATTTTTATCATCTGGAATTTCAGGTTCCCTACCTTTATATAATTTAGCTAAATCCATTGAGTACGCAATTCTCCATTCTTTTTCTTCTTTAAAAGTTTCACTTTTAAAGAACGCAGCATTCCACATTGCTATAATTATTGCATTCTCAATTTTTTTAGCAACTTCTTCTAAACTTTCATTCATAGAAATAGAACCTAATTCTGCTTCGTTTAGGAAAAAGTCCTTTATTTGTTTTTGAGAATATTTAACTTTATTAAAAAATATATCTTCATC
>DETS01000043.1 GCA_002361735.1 Lachnospiraceae bacterium UBA3282
TCCTACAATAAACTTACGCTATCTGGTAAAAACGTGGGATTTACATGGTACTTTTACAGATGTATAATGATATCATAAAACGAGTAGGCAAAAGCTAGGCCACAGAAAAGCATAGCAAACTGCCTGCTCTTTTTATGTGATAAGGAGCGGGGTGACAGCATGAAAGTGTGGGCGCGTGGCTTTTATCTTTCGAGCAGCTGGGAGAGAACAAGAGACGCTTATCTTATGTCGCAGGATTATATCTGCGAAAGATGCGGACAGCCAGCAAAGATAGTACACCACAAGCGATACCTGACAAGGGAGAATATAAACGATCCAAGCGCGACGCTTGCATGGGATAATCTCGAAGCATTGTGCCAGGATTGCCACAACAGAGAACACCATAAGAAAGCAAAGCGCGGAAGATGCAGATTTGATGAAGATGGGAACATACTCCCCCCTATTCAAGATTGACGAGTAGAGGGGAAAATACCGAGGGGGAGTCCTTAATTTTACCCTACGGGCGTGCGCATACGTGGTGTAGAGGGGTGTGGTGTACGACAGGAAAGGAAATGAAGAGAGGAGAAAAAAAGAGGGGTGAAAAGGCATGGCGGCAAGAAAGAAAAAGCCGAAAGAACAGCGAATAAAGGAAGCGAAGAAAGAACTTAGGAAGATTTTTGAAGAACTAGAAGAAAACAAGAGAGACTTAGTGACGCCGCTGATAGAAAAGGCTGCATTTATGAGCGTGGAGCTTGACGATCTACAGGAAACAATAGAGCAGAACGGTTGGACGAGTGAGTACAAAAACGGTGAAAACCAGTACGGCACAAAGAAAAGCCCGGAAGCAGAGACATATATAGCATTAAGCAAGAACTACGCAGCGGTAATAAAGCAGTTGACAGAATTAGTACCGGCAGCGAAACGGAAGAAAAGCCGTTTGGAAGCGATGAAAGAGGGATGAGATCATGGCGATCCATAAGGACTATATATCGGAGTACAAAAAGAAGATAGACAGCGGCGAGATCGTAACGGGGAAATGGATAAAACTGTTATACAAAATCATAACAGAAGGACTACAGGAAGGGAAATATTTCTTTAATGCAAAAGAGGCGGACAGAGCAATAAATTTCATTGAAAATTTCTGCCACCACAGCAAGGGAAGAAACGATTTATTAAAACTGGAATTGTGGCAAAAAGCAATGATCTCTGTTATTTTCGGGGTGCAGGATGATGAAAAAATAAGAGTTTTTCGTGAAATTTTCGTGATAATTGCAAGAAAAAACGGCAAGAGTCTGCTCGCGGCGGCCATCATTGCCTATGTAGCATTCATGGAGGACGAGTACGGGCAGGAGATATACTGCATCGCGCCGAAACTGGATCAGGCAAACATCGTGCATGACGGTTTCTATCAGATGGTAAGAGCGGACAATGAACTGGAAGAGATAGCAAGGAAGCGCAGGAGCGATATCTACATAGAGGAGAGTAATACGGTAATAAAGGCGATCGCATTCAACGCGAAAAAATCAGACGGATTAAACCCGAAACTGACCGTATGCGACGAGATAGCGGCGTGGCGTGGTGATCCCGGATTGAAACAGTATGATGTGATAAAATCAGCGTTGGCGGCGCGGCGGCAACCGATGATCCTGAGCATAAGCACGGCAGGATATGAAAACGACGGGATATATGACGAACTGATAAAGAGAAGCACGGCGTTTTTGAACGGGAACACAGGGGAAGAGAGGCTTTTGCCTTTTTTGTATATGATTGACGATGTAGAGAAATGGAATGACACAGAAGAACTAAAGAAAGCAAACCCAAACATGGGCGTGTCGGTGCAGGCGGGTTACTACATCGACGAGATCGCGATCGCAGAAAACAGTCTGAGCAAAAAGGCAGAGTTTTTAACAAAATACTGCAACATAAAGCAGAACAGTGCGGCGGCGTGGCTGGAATATGCGACAGTGGACGGCGCGGGAGTAGATAAGACCTTAGAAGATTTTAGAGAATGTTACGCCGTGGGCGGCATCGATCTGAGCCAGACAACAGACCTGACGGCCGCATGTGTGGTCATAGAGAAAGAAAGTATTCTTTATGCGTTCGTACAGTTTTTCATGCCGGGAAACAGGGTGGAGAGCTTGCAGGCAACGGACGGCGTGCCATACGAGATTTTCGTAAAAAAGGGGATCGTAACGATATCAGGAGAAAACTATGTGGACTATAACGATGTGTTTGCGTGGTTTAGGATGCTGGTGGAGGAGTACGGGATCAGGCCGCTAAAGATAGGGTATGACCGATACAGTGCACAGTATCTTGTCTCAGACATGGAGAATTATGGTTTCCATATGGACGACGTCTTCCAGGGCGAAAACTTAACGCCGGTTATCAGAGAGTTTGAGGGGATCATAAAGGACGGAAATTTCAAGATCGCAAACAACGGCCTGCTGAAACGTCATTTTTTGAACGTGGCACTCAAACACAACATGGAGACAAGAAAATTCCGTCCGGTAAAGATAGAGCAGCGGGAGCATATAGACGGTTTCGTGGCAGTGATCGATGCGCTCACGGTGCGGCAGAAGTATCATGAGGAGGTCGGGGAACTGCTAAAGAATGCAGGATAGGAAGGAGCAGGCAAAGTGAAATTTTTAGACTATCTGTTTCATGGAAAGCAGATGCGGGCGATAGACAGCTACTTCAAGATGCTGAACGGTTACAGCCCGACGTTCACAAGCTACAACGGCGGCATCTATGAAATGGACTTGACGAGGGTTGCCGTAAACAGTTTTGCCACACATTGCAGCAAATTAAAGCCGGAGATAGAAGGAAACGCGCTGAAACGGCTGGAAAAGACGTTACAGTACCGCCCGAACTATTTTATGGATACGGCGAAATTCATAAAGAGGCTTGCGACTTATGTAGCGGTAGAGCATACCGCTTTTATTGTGCCGATAGAGGATAAATACGGGACACTGCAAGGGTGGTATCCCCTGCGGGCGGAGCGGTGCGAGGTAGTGGAGGCAGCAGGCGAGATATATCTGCGGTATATGTTCGCCAACGGTGAACATGCGGCGATAGAGTTTGAGCGGGTCGGGATCATGACTGATTTTGAATATCGGGACGACCTTTTCGGCGAAGATAACAGGACGCTAAAACCGACGATGCAGCTCATACATACGCAGAATGAAGGTATCATCCATGCGGTAAAGAACTCCGCAAACATAAGGTTCCTTGCAAAAATCGGAAACATACTGAAAGAGGAGGATATAACAAAGGAGAGGCGACGGTTCACGGAGGAAAATTTAAGTGCGGACAATGACAGCGGCATAATCATCTATGACAATAAACTCACAGACGTAAAGCCGATAGAGAGCAAGCCGTATACTCCGAACGCGATGCAGATGCAGATGATCCAGGACAATGTTTGCACACACTTCGGCACCAATATGGATATCCTGCAAAACAAATTCGATGAAGAAACGTGGAACGCATATTATGAGGGCAAGATCGAGCCGTTTGCGATCCAGTTATCGCTTGTCATGTCAAACATGAGTCTGACGGAGCGGGAAAGAGCCTGCGGCAATGCGATCATGTTTTCAGCGAACCGCCTGCAATATGCCAGCAACGCGACAAAACTGCAAGTAAGCACACAGCTTTTTGACCGCGCCCTTCTCAACAGAAACGGCGTGATGGACATATGGAACATGGCGCACGTAGAGGATGGCGAAAAGTATTACATCCGCAAGGAATATACAGAAGTGGAAAAGCTGGGGACCGGGGACGAAAAGCCGCAGATCATCATCCAGCAGATGCCACAGTCACAGATGCCGCAGCAGGCGGCAGAAGAAAAGAAAGAAGAGAAAGAAACAGGACAGGAGGATGGAGCAGATGCCAGTCAAACAGAAGGAGAGGGAGTATAGGGCAGTAGCCGCGCCGCTCTCAGTCTCGGCACAGCAGGCGGCAAAAAGGATCCAGACGGATTACTACGTCGAGGGGTATGCGACCACATTCGACACGCCGTATCTGTTATATGACTTCGGGGACGGCAGGAAGATGTATGAGCGCGTGGACGCACACGCATTAGACGGTGCGGATATGAGCGACGTGATCATGCAGTACAACCATGAGGGGCGGGTATTTGCGAGAATGTCAAATAAAACGCTCATTCTTGTGCCGGATCACAAAGGGCTTTTGATCGCGGCGGATTTAGGCAAGACCGATCTTGCGCGTGGGATGTAT
This sequence comes from Lachnospiraceae bacterium UBA3282, assembly GCA_002361735.1. Taxonomy (GTDB): domain Bacteria; phylum Bacillota; class Clostridia; order Lachnospirales; family Lachnospiraceae; genus UBA3282. The sequence goes on from DETS01000043.1 coordinate 4,216, forward strand.
CAGGACATAAAAGAAGGGATGATAACAAAAATGTCGTGGGCGTTTACCGTGGCAGAAGAAAGCTACGACAGGGACACCCACACAAGGACAATCTTAAAGATCAAGAAAGTTTATGATGTGTCGGCGGTCAGCATACCGGCTGATCCAGACACTGAAATAAGTGCGCGGGCTTTTGCTGGTAGGAGGTACGAGCAGGAGCGGCAGGAGTTGCTTGAAAAGCGCATGAGAGTATTAAGAATAAAAGCGAGTTTGTAAAAGCAAAGAAAAAGAAAGAGGAGGAAAAGGTAATGAGATTAAAGGAAATTGAAAAGAGGTTAGGAGAGATCAGGCAGGAGTTGACTACACGGTCGGCAGAACTTAAAGACGAGGAGATCACGGCGTTGGAGACGGAAGTGACAGCCTTGCAGGAAGAGCGGGCGGCGATCATTGCCCAGGCAGAGAAGCGTAACGCATTACTGGCGCGGATCGCGGAAGGAGATACAGCAGACGGCGGGGACGGAATCGAGCAGCGGACGATCAGGAACTTTGCCGGGGCAGCAGGCGAACAGCAGGAAGAGAGAGAGGCAGCGGACAAGTACGACAGCATGGAGTACCGCAAGGCTTTCATGCAGTATGTGCTTCGCGGTGATGAGATTCCGAAGGAATATCGGGCGGATGCAGTCAGTAAGACAGCGGACGTGGGCGCAGTAATCCCTACGACCGTATTAAACCAGATCGTAGAGAAGCTGGAAAGCACGGGCATGATCCTCGCAAGGGTGACGAGGACGGCGTATAAGGGAGGTGTCGGCATTCCTGTTTCCACGGTGAAGCCCGTGGCAACGTGGGTAAACGAGGGCGCCGGGAGCGAGAAGCAGAAGAAAAACATCGCAAAAGACGGAATGATCACTTTCGCATATCATAAACTGCGGTGCGCGGTGGCTGTGTCTCTGGAAGTAGAGACTATGGCGATCCCCGCTTTTGAGTCTCTTATCATCAGCAACATCGTGGAGGCAATGACAAAGGCGTTGGAGCAGGCAATCATAAGCGGCGACGGCACAGGGAAGCCGAAGGGCATCTTAAAGGAGACAGCGGTGCAGAGCGTGACGAGCGCGGCACCGTCCTACAAAGACCTGATCGAAGCGGAGGGAAAACTGCCGCTCGCATACGAGAACGGGGCTGTATGGTGCATGAGCAAGGCTACGTTTATGAAGTATTATGGTCTGCTCGACTCAAACGGACAGCCGATCGGCAGAGTAAACTACGGTATCGCCGGAAAGCCTGAGCGCTTCCTGCTCGGAAGGGAAGTGGTGTGCTGCGATTATGTTACCACATACGCAGCGTCGCTCTCCGAGGGAGATGTGTTCGCCTTCCTGTTCAACTTTAAGGATTATGTCCTTAACACCAATTACGCGATGGGCGTAAAGAAGTACGAGGACGACGATACGGACGACACCGTGACGAGAGGCGTGATGCTGGTGGACGGCAAGGCAGTCGATATCAACAGCTTTGTGCCGATCAAGATGGCAAAGGCGGCCTAAACAGGAAATATAAAAAAGAATCTCGCAAAGCGGTCAGTGCGATATGCGCTGGCCGCATTTTAAGGATGGAGGGAATCAGTATGGAAGGATATTTGAGCGCAGAGCAGTTAAAGGAAATGGACAGGAAGCAGTTGCAGGCATTGGCGAAGGACATGAGAGTGAGCGCCGCAGGCAAAAATGAGGAGATCATCGAGAGGATCGCGTCGGTGAAGGTGCAGGCAGCGGACGAAGGGACGCAGGAGGGCGTACAGGAGGCCACAGGGACGCAGGAGGGCGCACAGGAGGCCACAGGGACGCAGGAAGGCACACAGGCAGACGAAGATGCGCAGACGGAAACGACAGCCCAGGGCGCGGCGGCAGCAGGCGTCAAGGTGATCGTAACAGAAGTTTTCCGCGATAAGACGAACGGGAAACGCCGAGAAGTGGACGAAGTGTTCGAGGTGACAGAAGAGAGAGCGGCGGAACTGATCGCGGCGGGGGTGGCTGTGAGAGGATAAAGAAAGGAGCTTGCAGGAATGGCGGCAGAGAAAACGACATTAACTGAGAAGATGCGAACCGCGCTGCGTATAAGCAGCATGAGCGAGAAGATCACAGAAGAGATAGAAGATTGCATAGCGGCCTGCAAGCTCGACCTCAAAAATGACGGAGTAAAAAGGATCGAAGAGACGGACGCCCTGATCGTGAGAGCAATTACGCTGTACTGTAAATCGGAATTTGGATACAATGACAAGGCTGCACAGTTTAGGCAGTCATACGACACGCTGAAAGCGAGATTGTCTATGTCGAAGGAGTACAACGAAAAGAAAGAGGATGTGTCCGAAACGGACACCGAGGAAAAAGAGAACGAGGGAGAAGCATATGGCGAGCTGGTGTGATGAGATCATCCTGATAGTAGAAGAGGCAGACGGCGAGCGCGTCAATGACAACGGGTTTGAGAACGAAAAGAAGGATATAAGCCGGAAAACGGTGTTCTGCAACAAAAAGAGCGTTGGATTCAATGAGTTTTTTAAGGCGCAGCAGGCGGACACGACAGTAAGCCTAAAGTGTGACGTGAAAAAAGCAGACTATGAGGGCGAGATCATTGCAGAGTACGAAGGAGTACGATACAGCATCCTCAAAACATACGAAATAAATGACGATGAGATCGAGCTTACCCTGAGCGATCTGAGACAACAGGGAAAAGTTGCGAATAAATCGCAGTAATGATAGAATATGTGGCATAAGATGTGAAAGGGGAAGCCACATGAGAAAAAGAATATTTGAGATAATCGAATTATCGGACGAGAACGACAGGGCGGGAAGGGCATACGATTGCTTTATGATGGCGGTAATCGTAGCAAGTTTAATTCCTTTGGCATTTAAGGGAACGAATACAGTATTTATGCTGATAGAGAAAATGTCAGTGGTTGTATTTGTAGCAGATTACATACTCAGACTAATAACCGCAGACTATAAAACGGGAAAAAGTTTAGGGGGGGGGGTATTTGCTTTTGTACTATATCCATTTACGCCGATGGCATTGATAGATATGGTGGTAATAGTATCGTCTCTTAATTTTATCGCGTCAGGATATAAGGTACTAAAGTTACTTAGATTGATGAGGACATTCAGAGTATTTAGAGCATTGAAAATAATACGATACTCAAAAAGTGTAACAATAATATGCAATGTAATTAAAAAGCAGAAAGAACCATTGCTGGCGGTGTGTGTATTGGCAGCAGGATATATAATGATTTGTGCATTGATCATATTTAACGTAGAGCCGGATACATTTGAAAATTTTTTTGAGGCTGTATATTGGGCTACGGTGAGCCTCACAACAATGGGGTATGGAGATATATATCCGATCTCGACGATAGGAAGAGTAGTGACAATGGTATCGTCATTTGTAGGAATTGCAATAGTCGCACTTCCGGCAGGAATTATAACAGCAGGATATATGGAAGAGATAAAAGAATAATAAAGATAATGAGGGAGATAAAAGAGAGCTGGCACAAAGCCAAAGCCGAGAATCGGCAGCGGGTGGTCAGCTCTCTTTTTGTATATTAAAGAGGGAAAAAGAATGGCAGAGTTTAATACGATAGGTTTGGAGGAGATAGAAAAGGCATTTGTGAACATGGAACAAGCGGCAGTGGAGGCAGTGCCAAAGATGTTAAAGGCAGGCGCAGATGTTTTAGTGGAAGCACAGAGGGAAGAGGCGCGGGCGATGGGATTGGATAAGACAGGAGGGTTTGTTAATTCCATAAAGGCAACGGCAGTTAAAGGAAATGAGACAGAAAAGTGGGTAGACGTATATCCGCAAGGGAAAGCAGATCATGGTAATGACAGAAAGAAAAGTAGAGAAAATGTGAGATATGCAACAATAGGATATGTGGCAGAGTATGGAACAAGCAAAAAGGCAGCAAGACCATATATGACAGTAGCAAACGAAAAGGCGCATGATAAAGTAGTTGATGCAGAATTAGCAATATGGGAGACGATGAACAATGGTCAATCTTAAAAAAACGCTGGAAAAAGCAGGAATACCAGTGCAAAGGGGAGTTTATAACGGGAGGGACAAGCCGCCCGCATATTGCACTTTTCTTAGAATGCTGAGTACCAAGGTAATCAATGCAGACGATGAAGGAAAAGAAAGTCGTGAATTGTACAGGGTGACACTTTTTCAAAAAGGTGATTACGAAGAACAGCTAAATAAGATTATAAGTGTGCTTAGAGACGAAGGAATATATATTAACAGCATTGATGCGGAAAACTATGAGCAAGATACAGGATATTGGATGGCACCGATAACAATAGAAATATTAAAGGAGGATGAGGAAATGACGTTAGGATTGAGAGATTTGTACTACGCAGTAATGAAGGAGCAGGACGGAGTAGAGAGCTACGATAAGCCTAAGAAAATGGCAGAGGCGATGAGTGCAGATTTATCTGTGAACGTGGCAGAGGGTAAGCTCTTTGCGGATGACGCACTCTCGGAGGATGTAAAGAAGTTTACAAGCGGCACGATCAAGCTGGGTATCAAAGACCTTATCGCAGCAGTAGTCGCGGAACTGCTCGGCCAGAAGGTAGACGGTAACAATGTGGTATGGGCCGGAGGCGACGACGAACCGCCCTATGTGGCGATCGGATTCAGGGCAAAGAAAACAGGCGGAAGATTCAAGTACATTTGGCTGCTCAAATGTAAATTCAAGGTGCCGGGAGAGAAGTACCAAACGGAAGGCGAAAGTATCACATTCAACACGCCGGAGATCGAAGGAACGATCCTGCTCAATAAGGATAATCGCTGGAAGGCGGATATTGTAGCGAAAGAGACGGATGCAGTGGCGCAAACGTGGTTTGATGCGGTGCAGGAATACAAACAGCCCGAAGAGACAGAAGCAGGCGGGGAAACAGAAGAAAATATCCCTACAGCATAACAACAATAAAAAAGGAGAGGAGGAGAGGGCGAGGCCACAAGGCACTCGCCCTTAAATATTATTATGAGCGTAATAAGGGATGGAGGAGCAACAGTCTGGTTAAGAGGAAAAGAGCATCGTCTGTTATGCTCGCTGAATGCTCTTGACGAAATGCAGGAAAGATTCGGGGGATATGACAAGCTGGGAGAGGTTTTTGACGATAAGAACCCGAACGTCATAAAGGATCTCAGGTGGTTATTAACGCTGCTGATCAACGAGGGAATGGACGATGAACAGGAAGAAATGACAGAAAAACAGGTTGGAAAACTTGTGACAATTGAAAATTTGGCGCAGATAAAAAGTGCAATATTTGAAGCATTTGCGAAGGGAGTAAACGGAGAAGGAAAAGAAGAAAGGGACGAGCCGGAGAACGGGGGCAGTGAAGAGGGAAACAGGGAGGCCGCGCAGGAGTAATAGATACTGCGCGGCTTCTTTATATCGCGATGGCGATGCTAGGATTTACAGAGCGAGAGGCATGGAAAAAGACACCATATCAGATCATTACTCTATTTGGGTATCACAAGGAATATAATCAGCATATTTTCGGGACGGGATTACAGAATGGACTAACCAAAGAGGGGGTAATGGATGATATAGATATGGCGTTAGGGGGGTTATAAGAATGGCGGATAAGGAAGCAAAGATAAATACAAGATTAGGAATGACCGGGGAAAGGGAATATAAGGAGGCGTGCAAAGAAATCGGGAAAAACCTTTCCCTGATCAATTCCGAAATGAAGCTTGTGACGGCTGAATATAAGAACAATGCAAATAGCACAGAAGCACTAACAAAAAAGCAGGAACTCTTACAGAGAACATATGACGAGCAGGCAAAAAAAGTAGAGGCAGCAGAAAAAGCGTTAAAGCAATATGAAAACGCAGAGAATAAAAATACAGATGCGATTCAGAAGGCACAAAAGGAACTGAACTACCAAAAAGCTGCTCTTGCAAATACAAATAATGCGCTAAAGGATAATGAAAAGGCACTTGAAAATGCAGAAAAGGCGGCGAGTGCAGGAGCAAAGGCACAGGAGCAGTACAAAAAGGCGTGTGAGGATGTAGACCAAAATCTAAATGTATTAAGCGCACAGATGCAGGAAATCAATGCAAAGTACGCAGACAACGGAAATAGCGCGGCGGCAGCAGCGGAAAAGCAGGAAGTATTAAAAAAGACATACGACGAACAGGCAAGAAAAGTAATGGAGACAAAGGGCGCGTATGAAAGCATTAAAAGAGAGTACGGAGAAAACAGCAAAGAGGCAAAAGAGCTTGAAGCGCAGCTATATAAAGAAAAAGCCGCATTATATGAAGTGGAAAATCAGCTAAAGGAAACAGAGAAAAGCCACAGTAATTTCGGTGAAGTATTGGGAGGAAAACTCGCTTCGGCATGTAAAGCAGCGGCGGCAGCTATAGCGGCAATCGGTACGGCGGCAGTAGCGGCGGGAAAGAAAATGTTTGACGTCGCAACGGAAACAGCGGCAGCGGGCGATAAAGTTGATAAAGCAAGTCAGAAGGTAGGTCTTTCCGCAGAAGCATATCAGAAATGGGACTATGCTATGGGGCTGGCAGGCACATCAATGGATACTTGTAAAGGCGGAATCAAAAAACTGACTGATACTATAGACGATGCAAATAACGGGACAAAATCGGCAATAGAAAAATTTGAACGGTTAGGCATATCTGTAGATGATCTTAAAGGTAAAAGCCGCGAAGATATTTTTGGGATGGCGATAGAGGCATTGCAGAATGTATCGGATGAAACAGAAAGAGCGGCACTTGCAAATGATATATTCGGGAAAAGCGGATCAGAACTTGCACCCCTCTTAAATCAGGGGTCAGAAGCGACTAAAGCGGCATTGGAAGAGGCAAAACAATACGGAATGGTAATGAGTAACGAGGCGGTAGCGGCAAGCGCCGCCTTTTGTGATGCGCAGGCAAAACTGCAAGGGACGTTTGCAGGAGTGAAAAACAGCATTACAAGCGAAATGTTACCGTCTTTGACGATGATTATGAGCGGCTTGAGCGATCTTATGGTCGGGAATAAAGAAGCGGGAGAGGAGATTAAAAAGGGAGTAACGGGTATCGTAAAAAGCATATCCGAAATGATACCGCAGATATTGGAACTTGTAACCAATATTGCGGGTGCGGTTTTAGAAAGTGCGCCTGCAATCATACAGGCATTGGCGGAAGGAATCATAAGCGCATTGCCTGTTTTACTGCCGACAGTAACGAAAGTGCTTACAAGTATATTAGATATGCTCTTACAACTATTGCCGGAGATATTAGATGCTGGAATGAAAATGCTGGTTTCTCTCGCACAGGGAATCGCCCAGGCGCTTCCCACACTCCTGCCAACGATCGTGAGCGTGATAACAGAGATCGTAACGATGCTCATTGATAACATCCCCATGCTGATAGATGCGGCGATGCAGTTATTAAAGGGTCTGGCGGATGGGCTGGTCGCGGCAATACCCGTACTTGTACAGAGCCTGCCGCAGATCATACAGAGCATCATTACGGCGATCGTAGAGAGCCTGCCGATGATCATAGCCAGTGCGGGCGATATCATCGTCGCACTGATCGACGGATTGATCCAGGCGATCCCGCTGTTGGTAGAGGCAACGCCGCAGATCATAGCGGCGATCGTGATGGGATTGATAGAAGGACTCCCGCAGATTTTGGAGGCAGCAGGCGAGCTTGTCATAACGATCATAACGAAGCTGGGAGAACTGCCGGGGATGATAGCGGAGGCAATCGCAGACGGCATCGTAAGAGTAGCACAATGGGGCGCACAGATGCAGGAAAAGGGCCACGAAGTGGTTACGGAGTTTGTCGCGAAGATCATAGAGATTGCAAAGGAACTGCCGGGCAAGATATGGAACGCGATAATAACTGCCGTTACAAAGGTAGCACAATGGGGGCAGCAGATACGGCAAAAAGGGCGTGAGGTTATCACAAACTTTGTAAACAGTATCATTCAGATCGTAAAAGAACTGCCGGGCAAGATATGGAATGCAATCATAGGGGCGGTGCAGAAGGTCGCTGAGTGGGGCAGACAGATCAAAGAAAAGGCCGTGGAAGGCATGAAAGCGGTAGTGGAAGGCATCAAGAGCGTGTTTTCCAATATCGGAGAAACATTCCTGTCCTTCGGTAAAAACATGGTAGAAGGAATCTGGAATGGCATAAACGGGGCAACACAGTGGATCAAAGACAAGATATCCGGGTGGGTCGGTAATGTAACTGATTTTCTCAAGAAGCTGTTCGGGATCGAAAGCCCGTCAAAGCTGATGCGTGATGAAGTCGGCGTATATCTGGCAAAAGGTATAGGCGTAGGGTTTGCGCTCGGCATGAAAGATGTAAAGGAGCAGATCGAGCAGAGCATACCGAGGGAGTTTGATGTACAGACAAAGACAAACTTTCGGACGGCAGCAGGACAGCAGGAAGCGGCGGTACATGGAAGCGGAGCGAGGGCAGCAGGCGGCGTAAATGTGAATGTCGTGCAGAACATATACGCAGACAAGACAGATTACGCAGGACAGCAGAGAGAAGCGGCGCGGCAGATGAAGCAAGTAGCGAGGATGGTGTTTGCATGATGTATGAGGTACTTACCTACATAAACGACCGGGGCGAAAAGGTCAGGCTGGCGGTGGACAGCGTATATCACTGCAACGTGAGTACGGATGTAGACGGTATATCCAATGTGAAGAATACCGTCTACAAAACGTCGAGCATGGGGCAGAACGGAGAGAGCTACAACGGCCAGAAGATCGAGGCGAAGGACATAGACATCCACGGTGCGATCAACACGATGGACAAAGAGAGAGCCTACGAACTGCGCAGGAAGCTGATAAAGATATTAAACCCGGAGATTGGCGGCAGGCTTGTCTATGAGTTTGGAGAATTTAAGAGAGTCATACGATGCAGAGTGAGCGGAGAAGTAAAGCCGTACAGGAAAAATCTGTTCGTACAGTTTGACATCCCGCTGGAATGTCTCGATCCATTCTGGCGAGAGGAGACGGAGCAGAAGCAGGATATAGCAAGCTGGATTCCGTGCTTAGAGTTTCCCGTGGAGATCCCAGACGATGAGGGAATGGAGTTTGCTTACAGGGAGCCTAACGTGATCGTGGACGTATATAACGAAGGCGATGTACAGACAGGGATGCGGATAGAATTTCGCGCCACGGCAACACTCCACAATCCGATACTGCTAAACGTGGAGACAAGGGAGTTTATCAAGATCAATGCAGAAATGAAGGCAGGGGATATCGTAACGGTAGAGACGGGATACGGCAAAAAGGGCGCGACGCTGTACAGAGACGGCGTGACGGTCGATTTTTACAGGAAGTTAGACACAGACTCCACCTTCATGCAGCTTGAAGTAGGAGACAACATTTTCAGGTACGACGCAGACGACGGCGTGGATATGTTGGAGGTATCCATCTACCACGATAACGGTTATTTGGGGGTATAACATGGAGATAAAGGTATACGATAAGAATCTGGAGCCTGTAGGGACGGCGGATGAGATGAACAGTGTGATATGGCAGCCGTCCTATTGGGCGCCCGCAGCGCCGGATGATTTTTCCATACTGGCGCCGATCACGGAGAACAATAAGAAATTATTTGTAAAGGGCAACATCCTCATCCTGCATGGTGAGGAGCCGGAATATACGGACGAAAGCGGAAAGAAGTGGAAGAGGGCGGCGCAGATAAGATACAGGCGCATTGCCAAAGATGAAAAAGGCGTGGAGAACATCGAAGTACAGGGGAGCTTCCTAAAAAGGTGGCTGTCAAACAGGATCATCATAAAAGAAGGGACGATAACGGGAACAAACCAGAAGATCATAACGGAGCTTGTGAAGGAAAACTGTACGGATACAGCCGGGAACAAGAGGGCATTCAAGCAGTTTATCATACTGCCACAGGAAGAACTCGGAGGGAGTACGGTAGAGTACGCAAGGGAGTACGGGATGAGTCTTGCAGATGCCGTATACGAGAGGGCGCTTGTAGGAAAGCTCGGTTATGACATTCTGGTGAACGACAAGGAGAAGTTATACGGATTCTGGCTTTATAAAGGACGGGATTTGAGCGCGGGGAACACGGCAGGCAATGATCCGTGCATATTTTCAAGAGACTCCGACAACGTGAACGAGCAGGAATACGAAGAGAGTGACGAAAACGAGAAAAACGTGGCATATGTGATAGGAGCGGCGGACGATGATGCCGTACAGCCTAAGACAACGGCGGTAAAGGGCGATGAGGCGGAAGGGATAGATCGGAGAGAGCTTTTTGTTGAGGCAACGGACATAGCGCGGAAAGAAAAGGATGCGGGTGGAGAGGAGACGCCGATACCGTTAGCAAGATACGAGCAGCTTATGAAGCAAAAAGGCGAAGGGACTCTGGAAGAACACAGGGAAAGGGGTATATTTAAAGAGGACGGAAAAAGTGTGAGTTTTTGAAAAGACCACCTTTTCCCCAAGCTGAAATCAGCTTTATTATAGCGAGAAATGGAGGAATTTACAATGACGAACAGCGCAAAGATAACTGCCCTCTACGAAAGACTGTCACGAGATGATGAACAACAGGGCGAAAGCAACAGTATCACAAACCAAAAACAGTATTTAGAGGAATACGCAAAAAGACAGGGTTTTTCCAATATCCGGCATTTTACAGATGACGGCATATCCGGCACTACTTTTGAGCGTGAGGGTTTCCAAAAGCTGATAGCCGAGGTTGAAGCGGGCAATGTAAGCACAGTGATTGTAAAAGA
>DETS01000097.1:0-10529 GCA_002361735.1 Lachnospiraceae bacterium UBA3282
ACGACCAGTGGAGCAACATGCTGGGCGGTACGGATCTGATCCGCAGAAAACTGGGGAAAGACGCTTATGCCATGACCATTACCCTGCTGATGAATTCCGAGGGCAAAAAGATGGGCAAGACCCAGAAGGGCGCGGTCTGGCTTGATCCGAACAAAACCACTCCCTTTGAGTTTTATCAGTACTGGCGTAATGTGGATGACGCGGATGTGCTCAAATGTCTGCGGATGCTCACTTTCCTGCCGCTTGCGCAGATCGAGGAGATGGATCATTGGGAGGGCAGCCAGTTGAACGAGGCAAAGGAGATATTGGCTTATGAGCTGACCAATCTGGTGCACGGTGAGGAGGAGGCGGAGAAGGCAAAGGAAGCTTCCAAGGCGCTCTTTGCCGGCGGCGGCAGTTCCGAAAATATGCCGACGGTGACGCTTTCTGAGGCGGATTTCAGAGATGGTCAGATAGATATTCAGGGCATTTTGGTGGCAGCCGGTCTGGCGGCTTCCCGTTCCGAGGCGCGCAGGGCTGTGGAACAGGGAGGCGTGACCGTAAAAGGCGAGAAGGTGACTGACTTAAAGACCTGCTACACAAAAGAAGATATTGCGGCCGAGGAGTTTATTGTGAAGAAAGGCAAAAAGAGCTTTAAGAAGATTCTCGCATAGTCTTTGTGTCAGAAAAAAGCCGTGAAATCTTGATGGAATGTTGGCTGCAATGACAGAAAACGGTATGTCGGCTAAGCGATAAGATAAAATAACATATGTAATAGAAAGGGAGATGTCACTATGGAAAAGAGAGCAAAAGGCAGAACACTCATGTCCTACGCACCGGATATCAAGGTGGTGGATTGTACACTGCGCGATGGCGGGCTGGTAAATGATTTCTACTTTACGGATGAGTTTGTCAAAGGGCTGTACCGCGCAAATATCAAGGCAGGCGTGGATTATATGGAGTTTGGCTATAAGGCGTCAAAAGAGATGTTCGACGTGAATAAGTTCGGCAAATGGAAATTCTGCGACGACAAAGATATCCGCGCCATCGTAGGCGACAATAAAACAGATATGAAGATCGCTGTGATGGCGGATGTGGGAAGGTGTGATTTCAGAAAAGATATTTTGAATAAGAAGGACAGCCCGATCGATCTGGTGCGGGTGGCGACCTATATCAACACCATACCGGCGGCAATTGAGATGATCGAGGACTGCACAAAGAAGGGCTATGAAACTACGGTCAATATCATGGCGATTTCCAAGGCAAATGAGACGGATCTGGATGCGGCGCTCGATCTGCTGGGGCAAAGCAGCGTAGGCACGATCTATCTGGTGGACAGCTACGGCTCCCTCTACCCCGAGCAGGCAAGGCGCCTTGCGGATAAATATCTGGAAGTGGCGGAGAAATACGGGAAAAAGGTTGGGATTCACGCACACAACAATCAGCAGCTTGCCTTTGCGAATACCACGGAGGTGGTGATTATGGGCGTAAGCTACTTAGACGCTACGGTGAGCGGTATGGGACGCGGATGCGGAAACTGTCCGAGCGAACTGCTTTTGGGATTTTTGAAAAATCCCAAATATAACATCAATCCGATCCTGCGTTTTATTGAGAGGGAAATCAATCCGCTTAAGGAGTCCGGTGTGACATGGGGATATGATGTGCCGTATCTGTTGACGGGTATTCTGAACCAACATCCGAAAGCGGCAATTCAGTTTATGAAGGAGAACAGGAAGGATTATTACGAATTTTATTTGGAACTTTTGGAGAGTTTCTGATAAAATAGCTTATGATAGTTTATTACAAATGAACAGATACAGGAGAGGTGCGCTGTGAAATTGCAAGATGACGATCTGGAATTTATGAATCTGGATGAGGAATTTGATGCTTCGGAAGATGAGGATGCCTATGACGATAGCGACGATTTTGACGACGAACTGGATGAGAAAACGCTCCGGTTTGTGCATAGGGTGTTGTTTCCTTCGGTTTTAGGGCTAGTGGCGTTGATCGTAGTGGTGGCGGCTGTCTTTCTGCTCAAAGGCGGAAAAAACACGGAAGAGAAAGCCGTCCCTGTAGCAGAAGATATTTCGGAGGCGGGAGAGCAGTCTGCAGGTTCGGAGGAAGAACAGGATATGCCCTCCGAGGCAGACGATGCTGCCGATCCTCAGAAAGATGAGGCGGCGGGAGAAGACGCAGCGGTCGGGGAAAAGGACGAACTTGCGCAGGAGGAGAAAGATCCCGAGACAGAGACCATGAGCACCGAACAGGGCACGGAGGTGGATGTGAGCCAACTTCTTTCCTCGGAAGCGGCAGCGGAAACCGACGAGATCACCTTTGGCATCGATGTGGCGAGATATCAGGGAACGATCGACTGGGCGCAGGTGGCAGCATCAGGGGTAGATTTTGCCATGGTGCGGGTGGGATACCGCATGGATGCAAGCAGGGAGATCGTGGCTGACAGTAACGCCCGTTATAATATGCAGGAAGCGCAGAAAAATGGGATCAAGCTGGGTGCCTACTTCTTTTCTACCGCGGTCAATGAGGAGGAAGCACGGGAAGAAGCAGATTGGACAGCTGACTATATTTCACAGTATCAGATTACCTATCCGGTAGCATTTGACTGTGAGGGATTTGAGCGGACGGACAGTGCGCAGTACGGTTTGACGGCGGCGCAGCGAACGGACATAGCCATTGCTTTTTTGAATAGAATTTATGAGAGAGGCTATACGCCCATGTTTTATTCTTCCATGAATGAGATGACAGGCGATGCCAAATGGGAGACCTCAAGGATCGAGAAAACATACCGCATCTGGGTTTCCCAGTATCCTTCCGAGCCTTATCCGCAGACAGAAAAGTCTTCCTATGGCGGCACACATGTCATGTGGCAGTACACCAATCGGGGAACGGTCGCCGGGATCAGCCAGCCTGTGGATGTAAACATAGCTTATTTTGGATATGAGGGAACAGCCGGTGCGCAGAATGAGGAGACGCCGGAGGAAGCCAGTGCGGATGTGGAGGCTTTGATGCCGTTTACGGCAGTGGATGAGGAAGTAACAGCCAAGGATGTCACCAATCTGCGGAATATCCCCAGCCAGGGGGAGGACAGCACGGTGGTGTATACCCTGAAAAACGGGGAGACCGTGAAACGGACCGGCGTGAGCGAAAGCGGCTGGTCGAGGCTTATCTACAATGAACAGACGGTTTATGCGGTGAGCAGCTATCTGACGACAGATTTGGGCTATCAGGCGTCGAAGACGGAGCAGGAGGGTGCGGGCAGCGGAGACGGGTTAAAGACGAGATTTGCGGACAGAAACGAACAGGTAACGGCAAAGATCGAAGTGAATCTGCGGACGCTTCCCAGCGTAACCAATCCGGATGCCACAGTGGCTGCGGTGCTGCACAACGGAGAGTATGCCACCAGAACAGGCATCAATGAGGATTACGGCTGGTCACGGGTAGAGTATAACGGGCAGACGCTGTATTGCATCAGTAGTTACATAGTTGCAGAATAGGAGGTTCCACATGAGAACAGTGGTTGAAAACCTGCAGTTTGATGAAGAACGGGCGTTATATCATCTGCAGGGCGCGGATGTAAAGAACTGTGTGTTTGCCGGTCCGGCGGACGGGGAATCCGTTCTAAAGGAATCCGGAGATGTGAATTTGACGGATTGTACTTTTTCCCTCAGATATCCCCTGTGGCATGTGAAGAAGTTTACCATGGAACATTCGACTATGGATGAGCTGACAAGGGCGGCTATCTGGTACGCGTCGGATGGAGAAATCCGCAATTCCACGCTGGGCGGCATTAAGGCAGTCAGAGAGTGTGAACGGATTTCTCTGGAGGACTGTCATATCGTGTCGCAGGAGTTTGGATGGAAATCGAAGGATATTACGCTGAGAGATTCAGAGCTTGAATCGGAGTATCCGTTTTTCGACAGCAGGAACGTGAAGCTGGAGCGGGTCAAGATGAAAGGGAAGTATTCCTTTCAGTATATGAAGAATCTGGAGATCACGGACTGCGTGCTGGATACGAAGGATGCCTTTTGGCACAGCGAGAATGTGACGGTCAGAAATTCCGTGGTAGAGGGAGAGTATCTCGCCTGGTTTTCTGACGGGCTGACACTGATTGACTGCAAGATCATCGGAACACAGCCCTTATGCTACTGCAAGAATCTGAAATTGATCAACTGTACCATGGAAGATACCGATCTCTCCTTTGAATATTCGGAGGTGGAAGCGGACGTGAAGGGGCATGTGATTTCCATTAAAAACCCGAAGGCAGGAACCATTACGGTGGACAGTGTCGGTGAAATCATTAAAGAAGCTCCCGTTATGGAATGTTTGGGCGAAATCGTGGTGAGAGGAAATAACGAATGATATTTTGAAAGTGAACGAAAACGCTGAGCGTTATTGTTTGATATTATGATAGTTGGAGGACGCTTGTCAAGGTTTACTTAAGTTAATACATTGAAAACTGAAAAATGAGATAAAAGAAAAAATCGGCAAAATACTAAATTTGAATTTAATATAGTGCCGATTTTTCTCTTTGATTTAATTTTTGTAAATCAATTTCAGGTGATCCATTTTGGCGCTCGCATTGACCAAAAGGGCATCCAAAAGGGTAATCGCCGCCATACTTTCCACCACTACGACAGCCCTGGGCACAATGACAGGATCGTGACGACCTTTGATGGAGATACGGATTTCTTCACCGTCCCGATTTACGGTATCCTGGGGGGAGAAGATGGAAGGTGTGGGCTTTACATGGGCGCGCAGCACGATGCGGGAACCGTCGCTGATGCCGCCCAAGATCCCGCCGGCATGGTTGGAGGCTTTCACGATCTTTCCGTCCTCTATGCGGAAGGGATCGTTGTTTGTGGAGCCGTTTCGGGTGGAGACCTCCACGCCGTCGCCGATCTCGACAGCCTTTACGGCGCCGATGGACATCAGAGCCTTTGCAAGGTTGGCGTCCAGTTTCTCAAAGACGGGATCGCCCAAACCTGCGGGAACGCCGTCTATTACGCATTCGATCACCCCGCCGGAGGAGTCATAACGGCTCATACAGTCGGACAGATATTTTTCTGCTAATGCGGAAGCGTCTCTGTCCGGCATACAGGTGGGTGTTTCGGCAATCGCTGTCTGGTCAAAACGATCCGGATCGATGGAGATGGGACCGATAGAGCGCGTATACGCGGACAGTTTGATGCCAAACTCCAGCAGTACCTTTGCAGCGATGGCGCCTGCAGCCACACGGCCGATGGTCTCCCGTCCGGAAGAACGCCCGCCGCCTCTGTAGTCACGGAAACCATACTTTTGATCGAAGGTGTAATCTGCGTGTCCGGGGCGGTAGGATGCCGCAATTTCACTGTAATCACCGGAACGCTGCGAAGTGTTGCGGACAAGCAGGGAAATTGGTGCTCCCGTGGTTTTTCCCTCAAAAACGCCGGAGAGGATCTCTACGGCATCCGCTTCCTTGCGGGGGGTGGTAATTCTGCTCTGTCCGGGCTTTCGTCTGTCCAGATATAACTGAATATCGTTTTCTGAAAGCGGTAATCCGGCGGGGCATCCGTCCACAACAACGCCCAATCCGGCGCCGTGAGATTCGCCCCAGGTAGTGATTCGATAGATAATTCCCAGTGATGATCCTGCCATTGTCTGACCCTTCCTTGTAATGCGTGAAATTTTCTGATAATACCGTGCAAGTTATCCTGCAAAATAAAATTGCGCCTGAAATATAAAATGTAGAATTAAAAACAACACTCATAGGAGAAGGCACACTTATATATACGAAAATTCGTAAATATTGCAAAGATAGCCCCAAAAAGCGCGTTTTTTCTTTCCTCATCATATCATATCTGTTCCAAAATGCAAGAGCGGGCTGTCGAAAAAAAGAAGGGAAAAATACGGTGTGGATGAAGGAGGGGATATCGAATCGTATCAGAAAAATCAAATCAAAAAGGAAAACTTTGGAAACTTGATGAAAAATTTGTAGAAATATATTAGATTTACATAAAAAAGGGGTGTACAAAAAAATTTTATATGTTATGATATAAGGCAGGATAACAGTCGTAAATTGTTTGAATGTAATTTGAGGAACGTTGGGAAGCGAATGAAGAAAACATTTCGGGAAAAGATGATTGCTTACTTTATGGGAGTGGGCAAAAAACATAAACTGTTAAAGTATCCATCCATAGGGATATTGTCGGCTACGCTTTTCTTCTATTATATTGGAAGACATTTTGTGACCAACAGTAAGCGCTATGCCAGTATGATTTTTGTGGGTATCTTTTTTGTCAGTAGCTGCAGTTTTTCTTTTGCGGTATTTGCAGAGCGAACGGGATTTACCAGTGTACAGGAAACTTACAGCGCAGTCGTAGGGACATCGGATATCTCTCTGGCGGCTGTGGAGCCGATGGCGGCGGAAACAGAAGTGCTTTTGGAGGAGAAGAAAGGCAGCTCCGAGTATGAGACGGGAGAGGAAGCGCAGATAGAAGCATATACGTTGGATGATCTGCTGGAGCACCATGAGCATGACCATGATGCGGAGGCATATGAGAAGCGTGTGGAAGAACAGACAGAGACAGTAACGGATACGGAGAGTGTCTTTGATCAATCTGATTGGCGTCTTGTTCTGATCAATAAGCATCATCCTATTCCCGATGATTATGATTTCAAGCTGGGTACCTTCACGTCGGGGATGCGTTGTGACGAGCGGGTGATAGAAGATTTGCTTCTCATGATGCAGGCAGCAAAGAAGGACGGTTTAAATCTGGTGGTTCGGTCTCCGTACAGGACATCCGATCATCAGGAGGATAATTTTAATAACAGGATTAAATCGTATATGCGGCAGGGTTTATCTTATATGGAGGCTTACAAAGTCACTTCACAGGTGATTACGGTTCCGGGCTGCAGCGAACACGAAGTGGGGCTGGCGCTCGATATCACCTCAGAATCTTATACGCAGCTTAAGCGGGGGTTTGCCGATACGAAGGAAGGGCAGTGGCTTGCCGAGCACAGCTGTGAGTACGGATTTACCCTGCGCTATCCCGAAGGGAAGGAATATATCACGAGCATTGAGTATGAACCCTGGCATTTTCGTTATGTTGGCAGGGAGGCGGCCACCGTGATGAAGGAGGAAAGCCTCTGTCTGGAAGAATTTTGGGATAAATATCTATAGTAGTGTGAGAAGAATTTGAGTTACAGTAAAGTTATGGCATGGAGAATAGTATGTATCAAATTTTAAAACAGGAAGGCAGGGCGAAGCGCGCCGAACTTACTACGGTACACGGCACGATCCAGACCCCTGTCTTTATGAATGTCGGAACGGCTGCCGCCATTAAAGGCGCGGTATCCACGGAGGATTTGGAGGGAATCGGCACACAGGTGCAGTTGTCCAATACCTACCATTTGCATGTGAGACCGGGAGATCGGGTCATCAGGCAGCTGGGCGGGCTGCATCGGTTTATGTCTTGGGACAGACCGATTCTCACGGACTCCGGCGGTTTTCAGGTGTTTTCGCTTGCAGGGCTTCGACGGATCAAAGAGGAAGGAGTCTACTTCCATTCCCATATTGACGGACGTAAAATCTTTATGGGACCAGAGGAAAGTATGCAGATTCAAAGCAACCTTGCTTCCACGATTGCAATGGCGTTTGACGAGTGCCCTCCCAGCATGGCGGAGAGAAAGTACGTGGAGGATTCTGTGGCGCGCACGACCAGATGGCTCGTTCGCTGTAAGCGGGAAATGGCACGGTTAAACGGACTGGAAGACACCATAAATAAAGAACAACTGTTATTTGGGATCAATCAGGGAGCGATCTTCGACGATATCCGCATAGAGCACGCGAAACAGATTGCGGAACTTGACTGTGACGGCTACGCACTGGGCGGGCTTGCCGTGGGAGAGAGCCATGAACAGATGTACCATGTGATCGAGGAGACGGTACCCTATCTGCCTAAGGATAAACCTACCTACTTGATGGGAGTGGGGACGCCCGCCAATATTTTGGAGGCAGTAGAGCGTGGAATCGACTTTTTCGATTGTGTATACCCTACCAGAAACGGGAGACATGGGCATCTTTACACGAATCATGGAAAAATCAATCTTTTCAACGCAAAATATGAATTGGATGAAAGTCCCATAGAGGAGGGGTGTCCCTGCCCGGCGTGCAGGCGGTATTCCCGGGCTTATATCAGGCATCTTTTGAAGGCGAAAGAGATGCTGGGAATGCGCCTTTGCGTGCTGCACAATCTCTATTTCTACAATACCATGATGCAGGAAATCAGGGATGCGCTGGATGAAGGGTGCTTTGCGGCATATAAGAAACAGAAGCTTGCCGGGATCATTGCTTGATACAAACTCGGTTATGCGCAGAAATGGGGAAAATCATGAAATTTTTGGAAAGGGCTTGTTTTTCCTTTCTAAGTTGTGTATGATATGCAATAGTATTTATTGATTAAATAACGGAGGTAATGTTATGGGAATGTTGTTATCGGCTGACGCGGGAGCTGCTGCGGGCGGCGGAATGATTATGATCATCTATATTGTTATCATTGTGGGTTTTATGTATTTTTTCATGATTCGTCCTCAGAAGAAGGAGCAAAAGAGGATGGCGGCGATGCTCGCGGATATGGCAGTAGGTGACTGCGTGCTTACAAACAGCGGATTTTACGGGATTGTGATCGATATCACGGATGACACGGTGATCGTGGAGTTTGGCAGTAACAAGAACTGCCGAATCCCCATGCAGAAGACAGCAATCGCGCAGATTGAAAAGGCAGAAGCGGAGTAACATTTGGGAGATGAGCGGATTGGAGTCATGGTATTTTGCCATGGCTCCTTTGGGTTATATCAAAATGAAAAATTCTTAATGGCAGGCAAAATGGATTAAAGAATACGAAAGGGATACAAAAGGAATACAAATTTAAAAAAAATATATTGACAAATCCGAATATGTTCTGTATCATTACAATTTGTGTGAAGGCATGAAATATAAGATGAGAAAAACATTATGGAGGAGATTATTATGAAAAAGAGAACAGTGAAGTCTATTGTTTGTGCAGCGCTTATGGCTATGGCTCTTTCCGTGACTGCATGCGGCTCCAATAAGACGTTAGAGGATTACATGAATTCTGCGCCTGAGGAGATGAAGGAGCTGGAGGATCAGATGGCAGCTGCATCTACAGATGGCATGTCCATTTCTGTAGACGTAAAGGGTAATGAATTTACCTATGTTTATACCTTTGAGGATGCGGCTATGCTTACTGACGAAGTCAGGGAAAATATTTCATCCGGACTGGAGGCATCGGCATCGCTTTTTGAAATGATGGCACAGCAGCTTGATGAGGCGATTGAGCAGAAGAATGCGGTGACACTCACTGTCAAATATGTGGATCCCGATGGAAACGTAATCGGAGAGCAAAGCTACAAAGCACCGGAAGAATAAATACTACGAGATAGGCGTAAAAAGGCCGGGTCAGAAATGATCCGGCTTTTTGTGTTGAAATTTTTACGCGAATAGTCTATGATGTAGAAGTATAATTTTACATAAAAAAAGTTTGTTGGCACAAAAGATGAGCGTATTTCGAGAGTCAGCTCAGATTGGAGGATGTTATGGAGTTAAAGATAACCTGTATTCCCGGAGATGGGATTGGTCCGGAAATTGTTGCCCAGGCAAAGAAGGTACTGGATGCGGTGGCAGTAAAGTACGGACATACCATGCGCTATACGGACGTCCTGATGGGAGGCGCATCTATTGATGTGCATGGCGTACCGCTGACAGACGAGACTGTGGAGACGGCAAAGAACGCCGATGCGGTGCTGATGGGCTCGATCGGCGGAGATACCACGACCTCTCCCTGGTATAAGCTGGCGCCGAATCTGCGGCCGGAGGCGGGCTTGTTAGGAATCCGCAAGGCGTTAAATCTGTTTGCCAATCTCCGTCCGGCGATCTTGTATGAGGAGCTTGCCGGAGCCTGCCCGCTAAAGGAGGAGATTTCCGCGAAGGGCTTTGACATGCTGATCATGCGCGAGCTGACAGGTGGTTTGTATTTTGGCGAGAGAAAGACCACCGAGGAGAACGGGGTCAGGAAAGCGGTGGATACGCTGACCTATGATGAAAATGAAATCCGCAGGATTGCCATCAAGGGCTTTGATATTGCCAGAAAGCGTAAGAAGAAGGTGACCAGCGTGGATAAGGCGAACGTCCTGGATTCCTCCAGACTGTGGAGAGCGGTGGTGGAAGAAGTGGCGAAGGATTATCCCGATGTGACTCTGGAGCATATGCTGGTGGATAACTGCGCGATGCAGCTGGTAAAAGATCCGGCGCAGTTTGATGTCATCCTGACGGAGAATATGTTCGGAGATATCCTGTCTGACGAGGCGAGCATGGTGACGGGGTCCATCGGTATGCTGGCATCCGCATCCTTAAATGATACAAAGTTTGGACTCTATGAGCCGAGTCACGGTTCCGCGCCCGACATTGCGGGCAAAGACCTGGCAAATCCGATTGCAACGATTCTCTCAGCATCCATGATGCTGCGCTACAGCTT
>DETS01000097.1:10799-23679 GCA_002361735.1 Lachnospiraceae bacterium UBA3282
GGCACCATCCTGGCGGCGGCCATGATGCTGCGCTACAGCTTCGATCTGGACAAAGAGGCGGATGCTATCGACAATGCCGTAAAACAAGTGCTGAAGGATGGTTATCGCACCGGTGATATCATGTCTGCCGGCTGCGAGCAGGTGGGCTGTCAAAAGATGGGCGACTTGATTGTGGAGAGGATAAAATAATAACATGCGTTATTCCCTGAGACACAGAGAAAAAGGTGCAACCACATATTTTATAGCATGGAAAAAACCAAAATTAACCGCGGCGGACAGAGTTTTCATCCTCTTCCTTTGCGTAATGGCGGTCTATTACGGGAGTCGGATGTTTGACCTGACGCCCTGGTATGACGAGCTTTATACTTATTATTATTTTATCAGCAGAGGTCCGATTTATGCGGCAATCCACTGGCCGCTGCCAAACAACCATGTGGGATATTCCGCCCTTTCGGCATGTCTGGGGATATTTGGATGTGCACCGATTGCCCTGCGTGGTGTATCCTATCTATGCAGCCTGGGAAGTTTGATCTGGTTGTACCGGCTCGCAAAAAAGTGGTTTGCGGAAGGAATTGCACTGATTCCCGTCTTTTTGTTTGCGGGCATGTACATGGTTAACCAGCTCGCGGTACAGGGCAGGGGTTATGCGCTGGTGACATTTTGTTATCTGACAGCGCTGTGGACGCTTTATGCCATCGTAGCGGAGAAAAAAGATAACAAGCGTAATTATATTGCATTTGGTGTATCGCTGGTGATTTCACTGTGGGCGATTCCCAGCAGCTTATATACGGTAATGCCGGTTTGTCTGATCGGAGGCTTTCTGCTTCTTTTGGACAGGGATTACAAAAGGCTTCTGCGGCTGATTGCAGCATCCCTTGTGAGCGCGGTGTGTGTCGCAGGACTTTACGGCATTCTGTGGCTGGCGATTGGTTCTAATCTGCTTTCCAAGACGCCTGACAGCCCCTTTTATACGGCAGGGCATGTGGATATCATTCTCCATGCACCGTTTCGAGCGCTAAGAGAAGGCATCGATTATATGCTTGCGACCCCCTATATCCAGAGCATGACGAGACGGGCGTTTAACAGTCAGGCAAAGCACTGGCTGAAGACGCTCTTTGGCGCACAGCTGGGTCCCCGTGGGGGAGGCGTGGGAATTTTGTCGGATGGTATGCGTTTTTTGCTGGTGGCGGGGCTGCTCGTTTCGGCAGTCTGTCTGGTCAAAAAATGCAAAAAGATTTTTATAGAATGGTATTTCGTGCTGACGGCGGTTTTACTGGCGGTCGCGCTTGTAATTCAATGTAAACTTCCTTATCAGCGGGTGTTTTCCTTCCTCGGCGTGTGGGCGGCGCTGCTTGTGGGCTGGGTGATCCAAAAGGCAGTTACGCTGGTGCAGGGGGATTTGGCTGTTCGATGGAGAAGGTGGGCGGCGAAAGCCGTTTGGCTGCTGATGTATTTGGCGGCAGGTCTTTCCTGGGCTTTCATACTGGCGGATGAGACACCCTACAGTTTGCGGGACGAGCAGATGGCGGATGCTTATGAACAGATCACAATAGAAGAAACAGATACGATTGCGGTGACAGACTGTGATCAGGAATATTACCTTCTCTACCGTTACGGCATCGGGGAGGAGCGGGTGACAAGAGACTTGGAGGCGGCGGATATTGTCCTTTTGGATAAGGCGCTTCTGGGACTGCCCTATGATCACAGGGAGGCTCCTGAGGAGTGGAAGTTCTATTTGTCAAAAGAGGCTGTGGAAGCAGAGGACTCTTATATAGAAGAAAATATGAAGCAGATTTATGAAAACCGGCATTTTATCCTGTTTGCAGGAAAGTGAGCATAATGGAGGAGAAGATTGAAAAACAACACTGGTGTGCTGATTTTTCAATCAGGAGTTTGTGCTGAAGCGTCACAAACTCCTTGATTGCAGGGCAAAATCTGATATTTTGCCCGCAATTCCTAAGAGTATTCCTTCGGAAAACTCTGCAAAGAACGCTTCGGAATGGAGGAAAAAAGTATGAGAAGCGACAATGTAAAGGCAGGCGTACAGCAGGCGCCTCACAGAAGTTTGTTTAATGCCCTGGGATTTACGCAGGAGGAGATGAAGAAGCCCATGGTGGGTATCGTCAGCTCCTACAATGAGATCGTGCCCGGGCATATGAATCTGGATAAGATCGTGGACGCGGTACGGCTCGGCGTGGCGGAGGCGGGCGGTGTGCCCGTGGTGTTCCCGGCGATCGCAGTCTGCGACGGCATTGCCATGGGACATATCGGCATGAAATATTCTCTGGTAACGAGAGATTTGATTGCGGACTCCACGGAGTGTATGGCGCTGGCGCATCAGTTTGACGCGCTGGTGATGGTACCCAATTGTGATAAGAATGTACCGGGGCTTTTGATGGCGGCGGCGCGTATCAATGTGCCGACGGTATTCGTCTCCGGCGGTCCCATGCTGGCGGGACGCGTGCAGGGCTGCAAGAGAAGCCTTTCTTCCATGTTTGAAGCGGTGGGTTCCCATGCGGCAGGCACCCTGACGGATGAGGAGCTTCTGGAGTTCGAGGAGAATACCTGTCCTACCTGCGGGTCCTGCTCCGGTATGTATACAGCCAATTCCATGAACTGCCTGACCGAGGCGCTGGGCATGGGACTGCGCGGCAACGGCACGATCCCGGCGGTTTATTCTGAGCGTATCAAGCTGGCGAAGCACGCGGGTATGGCGGTGATGAAGCTTTTGGAAAAGGATATCAGACCGAGAGATATCATGACGAAGGACGCGATCTTAAATGCGCTTACGGTGGATATGGCGCTTGGCTGTTCCACCAACTCCATGCTGCACCTGCCGGCGATCGCCCATGAGGTCGGTTTTGACTTCGATATCGCTTTCGCCAATGAGATCAGCGAGAAGACTCCGAACGTATGCCATCTGGCGCCGGCGGGTCCGACTTACATGGAGGATCTCAACGAGGCGGGCGGCGTGTATGCGGTGATGAAGGAACTGGCGGATATCGGCCTGCTCCATACGGACTGCATGACAGTGACAGGCAATACGATCGGTGAAAATATCAAGGATGCGGTCAATAAAAATACAGATGTTATCAGAACTGTCGAGAATCCCTACAGTAAGACAGGCGGCCTGGCAGTCTTAAAGGGTAACCTTGCGCCCGACGGCAGCGTGGTCAAGCGTTCCGCCGTGGTGGAGGAAATGATGGTGCACGAGGGCCCGGCTCGCGTCTTTGAGTGCGAGGAGGACGCGATTGCGGCCATCAAGGGCGGTAAGATCGTAGCGGGTGATGTGGTCGTGATCCGCTATGAAGGACCGAAGGGAGGTCCCGGTATGCGGGAGATGCTGAATCCCACCTCGGCGATTGCCGGTATGGGACTCGGTTCCAGCGTGGCGCTGATTACGGACGGTCGTTTTTCCGGCGCTTCCAGAGGTGCATCCATCGGGCACGTCTCGCCCGAGGCGGCAGTGGGCGGACCGATCGCATTGGTAGAAGAAGGTGATATCATCAGCATCGATATCCCGAACATGAAGCTTGATGTGAAAGTGTCTGACGAGGAGCTGGCGGCAAGAAAGGCAAAATGGCAGCCCAGAGAGCCTAAGGTGACGAGCGGCTATCTGGCAAGATACCGTGAGATGGTAACGAGCGGCAACAGGGGCGCGATTTTGGAGATTCCGAAGAACAGATAAGTTCCAACAGACGGCTTGTACCATAGCGGGTGTGATTTTATAAATAGGCAGGAGGAAAAACCATGGTTTTGACAGGAGCACAGATCGTTGTAGAGTGTTTGAAGGAGCAGGGGGTCGATACCGTTTTCGGCTATCCCGGCGGCACGATTCTAAACGTGTATGATGCGCTGTATCAGCACAGCGAGGAAATCAAACATATTTTGACGTCCCATGAGCAGGGGGCAGCCCACGCCGCGGACGGCTATGCAAGAGCGACGGGAAAGGTGGGCGTCTGTCTGGCGACCAGCGGCCCGGGCGCGACCAATCTGGTGACGGGTATTGCCACGGCTTACATGGACTCGATTCCGGTAGTGGCGATCACCTGTAACGTGAATCTTCCGCTTTTGGGCAAAGATTCTTTTCAGGAGGTGGATATCGCCGGTATCACCATGCCCATCACCAAGCATAACTATATTGTAAAAGATGTGAATATCCTGGCGGACACCCTCAGAAAAGCCTTTGCCATTGCAGGAAGCGGCAGACCCGGTCCTGTTTTGGTGGATATCACCAAGGATGTGACCGCAAATTCCTGCGAGTATCAGGCAGAAAAGCCGGCAAATGTGACACAGGAGGCTGGGTATACCAAAGAGGCAATCGAGGAGGCGCTTTCTTTGATCGAGAATGCGGAGAAACCCTTCGTCTATGTGGGCGGCGGTGCCGTACTCTCAGGGGCGTATCAGGAGGTACGGGAGTTTGTGTCCCTTGTGGACGCGCCGGTCTGTGATACCCTGATGGGGAAGGGCGTCATTGACGGACATGACGACAGATACACGGGGATGATCGGCATGCACGGCACCAAGACCTCTAACTTCGGCGTCAGCGAATGCGATCTGCTGATCGCTCTTGGCGCACGGTTTTCCGACCGCGTGGTAGGCAATCCCCAAAAATTTGCGGAACATGCCAAAGTGCTCCACATCGACATTGATGCAGCGGAGATCAACAAGAACATCAGGACGGATGTTTCCCTGGTAGGAGATTTGAAGGAAGTACTCGGTGCACTCAATAAAAAGCTGAAAAAGCAGTCTCACGGCGAGTGGATGGGGCATATCGCGGACCTGAAAAAGAAGTATCCGCTCTCTTACGATCCGTCTGCGCTGTCCTGCCCTTATATCATAGAGGAGATTGACCGTATCACGGAAGGAAAGGCGATCATCACGACGGATGTGGGACAGCATCAGATGTGGGCAGCACAGTATTATAAATATGCGATGCCGCGCACCCTGCTCACTTCCGGGGGCTTAGGCACCATGGGCTACGGCCTGGGCGCCTGTATCGGCGCGAAGATGGGGCAGCCGGATAAGATCTGTATCAATATTGCCGGGGACGGGTGCTTCCGTATGAATATGAACGAACTGGCGACGGCAAGCCGTTACAATATCCCGATTATTCAGGTCGTGATCAACAATCACGTGCTGGGTATGGTGAGACAGTGGCAGACTCTGTTTTATGGGAAGCGTTATTCTCAGACGGTATTGGACGACGGGGTGGATTTCTGCAAAGTAGCGGAAGGACTTGGCTGCGAGGCCATTTTGGTGACGAGGAAGGAAGAAGTGGGGCCTGCCATTGAGAAGGCACTCTCCTTAAAAAAACCTGTGTTATTAAATTGCGTCATTCCGGAGGATGACAAGGTATTTCCCATGGTGCCGGCGGGCGCGCCGATCAGCGAGGCATTTGACGCAGGCGACCTGAAATAGAGAAGGGGATTTCCTGTTCGCCGGGAGTATGAAGGTTGAGAAATGAAAAGATTACTAAAGCATATGGCGATTATTCTGGGTATCGTCACTGTCAGTCTGATGGTGACCTACGTGGGGCTCGCCGTGTACTATCATAATGCCTTTCCTTATGGGACATGGATCAATGGCATCTACTGTACCGGTCGGAGCATTCGGGAGGTCAATGACGATCTGGCGGAACAGTTTACTTATGATGGTATCATCGTAAAAGACAAGGATGGCGGCAGCTATTTGATTACGGCAGAAGAAATCGGTTATCAGTTTGATTTCGAGAAGGCGCTGGAGATTTACTTAAAACAACAAAATCCATGGATGTGGATCGACAGCCTTTTTGGCGGAAATCGGGTAGAACTTGCGCCGGTGGTTTCCTATGATGGCAGCGCCTTTGAAACCTGCTTTGCAGCGCTCCCTTTTTGTCGGGAGAAGCGCTCGGATCAAGACCGCAGGGTAGAAATCATCCGCACATTGCAGGGGTATGAGCTGTTGAATGAACGGACGGACGTCCTTTTTTTGGAAGAAGCAAAGGGCGCTGTGCTTTCCGCTATCGAGGAGGCGAAAAGCGAAGTGTCCCTTATGGAGGCGGGCTGTTATCATGATCTGGAGCTGACGGCGCAGATGCGGGAGACGCTGGAGATTTGGGAAAAACTGGAAGACTTTCAGCAGTGCGGTGTTGTTTACCGTATGGGAGAGGAGGAAATCCCTGTGGATGCCTCCGTTGTCTGTGATTGGATCGCGGTAGAAGATAACGGTCGTTTTTTATTAGACGACTCGGGAGAACTTCAATTAAAAGAAAATGCGATCGAGGAATTTGTGGCATCGCTGGCGGAAAAATACGATACCGTGGGCGCAAGCAGACAGTTTTTATCAACCAGAGGAGACTTGGTGACGGTGGAGGGAGGGCTTTACGGAAATAAACTGGATCAGGAGGCGGAGACAGCCTATCTGAAAGAAGCGTTTACGGCAAAGAAGAACGAGGTGCATGAGCCGGCTTATCTGCAGGAAGCATGGGAGAAAGGCAGCGAGGACATTGGCTCTACCTATATCGAAGTGGATATGACGGATCAGAAGATGTACTATTATGTAGATGGTGTGCTGACGATCGACACCCCCATTGTGACGGGGAATACGTCCCGCAGAATGGGGACGCCCTCCGGTGTGAATTTTGTGTACGCGAAACAAAAGAATCGTATCCTGCGGGGTGAGGGCTATGCTTCTCATGTGGATTTTTGGATGCCGGTGAAGGGTAACATCGGTATTCACGACGCGGCATGGCGGGGAAAGTTTGGCGGTACCATTTATCAGACCAACGGATCCCACGGCTGTATCAATACGCCGCGTGCCGCGATGGAACAGCTCTTTGAGATGGCGGAAGTCGGGACACCGGTGGTGATGTTCTACTAACAGCTCAGCCGGTCCGCGTGCTGAGCGATAAAATCATTGACGAAAACATAATAGTGGCGTAAAATGGGTTTTTGGAAACGGAAACGAATGAAGACGGGAGGAAAAAACAGTGTCCAGAGTGTATAATTTTTCAGCGGGGCCCGCGGTTTTACCGGAGGAGGTGCTTCGGGAAGCAGCGGAGGAAATGCTTGACTATAAGGGATCGGGAATGTCCGTGATGGAGATGAGCCACCGTTCCAAGGTCTATGATGGGATCATCAAGGAGGCGGAGGCGGATCTTCGCAGTCTGTTAAACATTCCCGATAACTATAAGGTACTATTTTTACAGGGCGGCGCGAGCCTCTTGTTTGCGTCCGTGCCCATGAATCTGATGAAAAATAAGAAGGCGGGTTATATCCTGACAGGCCAGTGGGCGAAAAAGGCTTTTGCCGAGGCGAAGATCTACGGCGAGGCGGTGGAGCTTGCGTCCTCCGCAGACGAGACCTTTTCCTACATTCCGGACTGCTCCGATCTTCCCATCACAGATGATATGGATTATGTTTATATCTGTGAGAACAATACAATTTACGGCACAAAATATCACACCCTGCCGAACACAAAGGGCAAGATCCTTGTATCCGATGTGTCGTCCTGCTTTTTATCGGAGCCCATGGATGTGACGAAGTACGGTCTGGTCTACGCGGGCGTACAGAAGAATGTAGGTCCTGCGGGTACACAGGTCGTCATTATCAGAGAGGATCTTTTGACGGACGAGGTACTTCCGGGCACCCCTACCATGATGAAGTTTAAGGTGCATGCAGATAACGATTCTCTTTACAATACGCCGCCCTGCTACGGTATCTATATCTGCGGCAAGGTATTCAAGTGGCTGTTGAAAAACGGCGGACTCGAGGCGATGAAGGCCTTAAATGAAAAGAAGGCGAAGATCCTCTATGACTTCCTCGATGAGAGCAGCCTGTTTAAGGGAACGGTCAGAAAAGAGGACAGATCCCTGATGAACGTACCTTTCGTGACGGGGAATGACGAGATGGATGCCAAATTCATCAAGGAAGCGACGGCGGCAGGCTTCGTGAACCTCAAAGGGCACAGATCCGTGGGCGGTATGCGTGCCAGCATCTACAATGCGATGCCGATTGAGGGCGTGGAGAAGCTGGTGGCGTTTATGCGTGAGTTCGAAAAAAATTAAACTTAATTCAGGTAAGGAGAGGTCATAGAGATGTTCAAATACCATTGCTTAAATCCGATTGCGCAGGTGGGGCTGGATAAGTTCAGCGATCAGTACACGAAGACGGAGAACATAGAGGAAGCGGACGGCATTCTGGTCAGAAGCGCCGCCATGCACGACATGGAGCTGCCGCAGGGACTTTTAGCCATTGCCCGTGCGGGTGCAGGCGTCAACAACATTCCGCTGGATAAATGCGCGGAGAAAGGCATCGTGGTCTTTAATACCCCCGGTGCCAACGCGAACGGCGTCAAGGAGCTGGTGATCGCGGGAATGCTCCTTGCTTCCCGTGACGTTGTTGGCGGTATCGAGTGGGTCAAAGAGAACCGGGCGGATGAAAATGTAGGCAAGAATGCCGAGAAAGCGAAGAAGAACTTTGCGGGTACGGAGATTGAAGGTAAGAAGCTGGGTATCATCGGTCTCGGCGCCATCGGTGTCAGGGTGGCGAATGTGGCAAAGCATTTGGGCATGGAAGTCTATGGCTATGACCCTTATGTGTCCGTAGATGCGGCATGGAACTTAAGCCGTGATGTCAAGCACGTGATCCATGTAGAGGATATTTACGCGGAGTGTGATATCATCACCATCCACGTGCCGCTGATGGATGCTACGAAGGGTATGATCAATCAGGAAGCGCTTGACCAGATGAAGGACGGCGTGATCCTCTTAAATTTTGCCAGAGATCTGCTGGTGGATGAGAAGGCAGTGCTTGCGGCAATCAAGGCGGGCAAGGTAAGAAAATACGTGTCCGATTTCCCGAATGCGACCACGGCAGGGCAGGAAGGCTGCATTGTGATTCCGCATCTTGGCGCATCTACGGAGGAATCGGAAGACAACTGTGCGGTGATGGCGGTCAAGGAGTTAAAAAATTATCTGGAGAACGGTAATATTGCCAATAGCGTAAACTATCCGAAGTGCGATATGGGCGTCTGCGAGCAGGCGGGGCGTGTGGCAATCTTCCATAAGAATATCACGAATATGATTACGAAGTTTACCGCATGCTTTGGCGATAACAACATCAATATTTCCGATATGACCAATAAATCCAAAGGAGAGGTTGCTTACACCATGCTGGACATCGAGCAGCCGGCGTCAAAGGAAATTATTGAGAAACTGCAGTCCATCGACGGGGTGTTCCGTGTGAGAGTGGTGAAATAAAATAGCGCATGATACCGATGCTCGGATATGGTGCCGGGTGATGTGCGGTGTATGCGGAAATGGATGCAATACAAAAGGGCTTGCCGATGGAAATATGGCAGGCCCTCTTTTTTGTGTTATGGCAGTGTATGAGCCATACGCTGTTGGTCAGTTAAGCCGGTTGGCGATGGAAGAAAAGTTGGCATTTTCGTCTTCCTCTAAAGCCGCCTGCAGCTGTTTTTCCGCCTCTACGGCTGCTTCGCTTGCCAGATCCATATAGAGGATGAAGATATCCTCTATTGATTTTCCCGTTTCTTTCGAGAGTTCTTCCATAACAGGTTTTAAGGTTTCTAACTGAGAGGAAACGGGTGTCTTTTGCGGATCGATATCAGCCAGGGCTGTTTCGGCGTAGGCGTTGATCCGGTTCAGTATTTTTTGTTCTTCATTAGTCATTAGTAATGTTCCCCCTCGTGTATAAGTCGTTCTGTAACTAAGAGTGTTATGTGCGTAATTAAGTGAAGAATGTCTTCCTCAAGCGTACCACCGGTCACCGCTTCCAACTCGTCATCGGACAGCGCACCATCTTTTATGGTCTCCTGCGTAAAGGCTTTTAATTCTTCTGTCGTCAGCTCATAGCCCTCTTTTGCCGCGAAGGAGACAATCTCGGCAAGGGCTGCTTCCTCGCTTTCAGGAATGGTGTCGGTTAATGCTTTCCATCGTTCCTGCATTTCCTTGTCTTTGGCAAGCGCCTCATAAAAGTTTTTAACGTTGTTCATCAAGGATCTCCTTTCGGGTGGTTTTTCCGTGTTTATTTTAGCATAAATTTCTTGTAGTGACCAGTGGAATTTGTTAGAATAAATATAAGTATTTTCAGAATACGGACGAAAGAAAGGACGGATGACGGATGGCAAATATCATTCCATTCCAAGCACTCAGACCGCGGGAGGACTTAGCGGAGAAGATTGCCGCTCTGCCCTACGATGTCTACAGCAGACAAGAGGCGAGAGCGGTGGTAGAGGGGGATGATTACACGTTCCTCAGGATCGACAGGCCGGAGACACAGTTTCCGGAAGACTATGATATGTACGCGCCCGAGGTCTATGAGAAGGCAAAGGAGATGCTCGACCGGATGGTGGAGGACGGACTGTTCCGGCAGGAGAAAAAGAGGGCATACTATGTTTATGAGCTGGTGATGGACGGCAGATCCCAGGTGGGAATCGGGGCATGTGCCAGTGTCGATGACTATGATAATCAAGTGATCAAAAAGCATGAAAACACCCGTGCGGATAAGGAAGCTGACCGTATCCGTCATGTGGATGTATGCAGCGCGCAGACCGGACCGATCTTTTTGGCCTACAGAAGGCAGGAGGAGATCGAGCGGGAGGTCAAACGAGCGATGGAGCTGCCGCCTGTCTATGATTTTACGGCAGATGACGGGATTACGCACAGGATTTGGGTAATTGATGAGGAGGAAGCCGTGGAGCGGATCCGTTCGGGTTTTGAAAAGGTAGATTCTATCTATATTGCGGACGGACACCACAGATGCGCTTCGGCGGTGAATGTCTCGAAGAAGCGGCGGGCAGCCTTTCCCGATTACACGGGGCAGGAGGAGTTTAACTATTTCTTATCCGTGCTCTTTCCGGACGACCAGCTGATGATCATGGACTATAACCGTGTGGTGAAACCGGAAGAAGATTTTGACGAGACAGCCTTTTTTGCCGTGATGGAGAAATCTTTTCAGGTGGAAAAGCTGGGCAAGGAGCCGTATCGTCCGCAGAAAAAAGGCGAGATCGGTATGTACTATGCGGATGTATGGTATCGGTTGACGATAAATAACATATGTTATAAAGATGACCCGGTAGAGGATCTTGACGTAGCGATTTTGCAGAGATACCTTTTGGAACCGGCTTTTGGGATCAAAGACCCGAAGACCGACGCAAGGATTGATTTTGTGGGCGGAATCAGAGGGCTGGCAGAGTTGGAGCGGCGGGTACATACGGACGCGAAGGTGGCGTTCGCCATGTTTCCCACGGATATTCACGAGCTTTTTGCCGTCTCGGACGCGGGAAAGCTCATGCCTCCGAAATCTACCTGGTTTGAGCCAAAGCTGCGGAGCGGGCTGTTGATCCACAAAATCTAAAAGAGTAAGATAAATCATAAGACGGGAGGCTGCGGATGAATAAAAAATTATATAAGTTGATGAATTGGGCACAGATTGAGGAGATCGTTTACTCGGAGTCGGATCACCCACACGATATTTTAGGGGCGCATGTAACGGGAAGTTCCGTGTTGGTGCAGACCTTCCAACCGGGGGCAAAGAGCGTGCGCTTACAGCTTTTGGACGGCGATAAGAGTTACCGGATGGAGGAAGCCGACGAGGAGGGGTATTTTGCCCTGCTTCTGCCCGGAAAGACGATTCCGGCTTACGAATATGTGGTGGAGGCAGCAAACGGAAGCCTCAAAAAAGTACGTGACCCTTATAATTTTAAGCCGCAGATCACAAAGCAGGATACGGAAAAGTTTGCGGCGGGCATTCATTATACCGTCTATGAGAAACTGGGCGCACATCCGATGGTGCTTGACGGGGTGGCGGGCACGGCATTTGCGGTGTGGGCGCCGAATGCGCTGCGGGTCAGCGTGGTAGGAGATTTTAACGGCTGGGATGGCAGAGCGCACCAGATGCGGCGTCTGTGGGATTCCGGTGTTTTTGAGATTTTTCTCCCCGATGTGAAGGAGGGAGACTGTTATAAGTTTGAGGTCAAGGCAAAGAGCGGATTGGTCTACTTGAAGGCGGATCCTTACGGTTTCGGCGCGCAGTTGAGACCGGACAGCGCCTCGGTGGTGCGGGATATCACGGATTATCAGTGGAAGGATCACAAGTGGCTGAAAGACAGAAAGGTCTTGCAGGCGGAAGATAAGCCCATGAGTATTTACGAGGTCTATCTGGGATCCTTTGATAAGCCTTCGGACGGCAGGGAATTTTATACCTACAGAGAGCTTGCGCCGAAGATCATTGATTATGTGAAGCGGATGGGCTATACCCACATCGAGTTGATGCCGGTGATGGAGCATCCGCTGGATGAATCCTGGGGCTATCAGGTGATCGGTTACTATGCGCCTACCGCCCGTTACGGCACGCCGGAGGATCTGATGTACTTTATGGATGAGATGCATGCGGCAGGAATCGGCGTGATCTTTGATTGGGTGCCCGCTCATTTTCCGAGGGACACCTATGGATTGTCAAACTTCGACGGCACCTGCCTCTATGAGCATCAGGATCCCAGACAGGGCTATCATCCCCACTGGGGGACGCTGATCTATAACTATGGCAGACCGCAGGTGAGCAACTATCTGATCGCCAATGCGCTCTATTGGGCGGAAAAATACCATGCGGACGGCATCCGCATCGACGCGGTGGCTTCCATGCTTTATCTGGATTATGGCAAAAATGACGGCGAGTGGGTGGCGAACATCTATGGCGGTCATGAGAATCTGGAAGCGGTGGAGCTGTTAAAGCACTTAAACTCCATTATGAAAAAGAGAAATCCGGGTGTGCTGATGATTGCGGAGGAATCTACAGCCTGGCCCAAGGTCACGGGCGATCTTTCGGAGGATGGTCTTGGCTTTGACCTGAAGTGGAATATGGGCTTTATGAACGAT
>DETS01000097.1:23985-24419 GCA_002361735.1 Lachnospiraceae bacterium UBA3282
ATGGGCTTTATGAACGATTATCTGGGCTATATCGCTACGGATCCTTTCTTCCGTTCAGGCAGACACAACGATCTGACCTTCAGCATGATCTATGCTTACAGCGAAAAGTTCATTCTGGTTCTGTCGCATGACGAGGTGGTGCACGGGAAAGGAACGCTTCTCGGGAGGATGCCCGGCGAGCGAAAAAAACAGTTTGCCAATCTGCGCCTGACCTATGCTTACCACATGACGCATCCCGGAAAGAAGCTTTTCTTCATGGGGCAGGATATCGGCGAATATGATGAGTTCAGCGAGAAGCGCGCCGTGGAGTGGGGGCTGTTAGAACACGCGGATCATAAAAAGCTCAATCAGATGGTGGCGGCACTCAATCAGCTTTATAAAGCGTCGCCTGCCCTTTATGAAAAAGATACCTCCTGGGAAGGCTTCGAGTGGAT
>DETS01000097.1:24714-25032 GCA_002361735.1 Lachnospiraceae bacterium UBA3282
TCCTGGGAAGGCTTCGAGTGGATCAACTGCATCACGCCAAACGCCTGCATGTTATCTTATATACGAAAGACCGATGATATAAAAGATATGTTGATCGTGGTGGCAAACTTTGCCGATGCCAGGCAGGAATTTCGTGTGGGTGTGCCTTGTGAGGGTAAATATCAGGAAGTCTTTAACACGGATGATATGGCGTACGGCGGTGAGGGCATCATCAATCAGGCGGTCTGTGAGACGATTGAGACCGAGTGGGACGGGAAACCCTGTGCGATCGATATGGTGAGCGCACCGTTGAGCATCAGTATTTTCTCCTATACGCCT
>DETS01000097.1:25325-25565 GCA_002361735.1 Lachnospiraceae bacterium UBA3282
ATCAGTATTTTCTCCTATACGCCTTATACAAAGGAGGAAAAAGCGGCAATTGAGCATAAGCGCGCGGAGGAGAGACGTCTTGCCAAAGAGGCGGAGGAGAGACGTCTTGCTGAGGAAGAAGCCGAGCGTACGGCGCAGGCGGCGGCGGAGGCAAGAGAACAGGCGCGCCGCGCGGCAGCGGAGGCGAAAGAACTGGCGAAGCGGGCAGCGGCGGAAGCCAGAGAGAGCGCAAAGGCGGCG
>DETS01000064.1:0-14045 GCA_002361735.1 Lachnospiraceae bacterium UBA3282
TGGTAGAGCACCTGACTCTTAATCAGGGTGTCCAGGGTTCGAGCCCCTGGCGGTGCATTTGGAAGAACTGTTTTTGGAGACGTAAGCGCTCTGGGGACGGTTCTTTTTTTTAAAACCTCACCCCCAACATTTCCACCAGCGCCCCCGCTGCCACACCGACACCGTACAACAACACAAAGATCCGCAGATTATCCTTCTTATCTTCATTGACCCGAAGCAGCACCAGATATCCCACACCGGAACCGGCAAGCAGTCCGGAAAGCAAAGGCCCCGCTCCCAAAACACCCTCCAGATAGAGGTGCGTCAAAATGACAGAGGAAGCGCAGTTGGGGATCATACCCACGAAAGCGGCTGCAAAGAGCCCCAGAACCGGTCTGCCAAAGACAATCGACGCCATTTTGTCTTCGCCAATCATGGCAATCACATAGTTTAGGATCACGGAAACCGCCAATATATATAAGAAGATTTTCCAGGTATGATTCACTGCGGAACGCAAGATCCCTTTTTCACAGTGACAGTGATGCTTCTCACAAAAATGCCCGATTTGAAGCTCCTCTTTCCCGGCAAACAAAAAATCCGCCAAAAATCCAACCGCTGCCGCAAAAGCAAGCTTCGTAAGCAAAAGCTTTGCAATCAGCGCGATTCCCGCATTCTCTGAAATCATGATGGGAAGCATTTCGTCAGAAGTAGACAAAAAAACAGCAAGCAGCGTCCCCAAGGTGATGACCCTGCCCGCATAGAGATTCGCCGCCGCCGCAGAAAATCCGCATTGCGGGAAAATTCCCAAAAGACCGCCGATAGCGGGACCCGCCTTCCCCGACTGCCTGACGACCGCCTGCAGCCTCCCTCCGGTCCAGTGCTCCAGGCTTTCCATTGCCAGATAAGCCAAGAACAGAAACGGCAAAATTCTGAGGCTGTCTATACAAGTATCATATATCACATCTAAGATCATTTCCATTTTTATCTCGATACCGGAGCCACAAACTCCCGCCTTATCGTCGTTTGTCTACACAAGCGGCGTATGGGGTTTACAATGGTGTTAATCATTGATTCTATGATACCATTCTTTCAAAAAAAAGCAAGTATGTGCATTTTTTGCGCAAAAAAGCGGAAAAAGATTGATTATTTGGGAAAAATGTACTATGATAATATTGTCTATCATTATGAGGGAGGTTGGAAATGGAAGGGTTACGTAATATCATGGAAGATGCGGTGGAATATCAGCTCAATAAGCTGCTGCCCACTATGCCGGAGATTTGCTCTTGTGAAGACTGCAGGTTGGACATGATGTCCTTTGCGCTGAACAAACTTTCTCCTCAGTATGTGCGTACAGATACCGGTGCGCTTTATAAGAAGTTGAGTAACTACCAGCCTCAGAACGAAGTGGAAATTCTCACTACCGTTATGACTGCCATCAGCAAGATCGGTGCACACCCGCAGCACAAATAAGCGGCTTCCACAATTCTTTCACAGCAAATAACCCCCGCGTGCACAGGCACCCGGGGGCTTTTTATTTCACCTCGTATCTCCTTGCTTTGATTCCATTGCCTCTTTCTCTAGTTCTCTACAACTTCAACCTCATTCTCCTCTCCCGTCTCCTTTGTGTGCCGCTCAGCGATCGCTTTTGCAGAAGATGCAAGACTCTCCTCGCAGGCTTCCTTTGTGGTAACGGTATAATCGCTCACCACACCGTCCCATCTGCAGCTGACAGCATCGGCTGAACCGTCCTCCCTGACAAACAGGACATCCACCAATCTGCTGACGCTTCCGCCCGGGGTCCTGACCAGATAATACGTTTTCACTTCCTGATAATCGTCCTGAATATCCAGTTTTTCTCTGAGAAAACGTTCCGCCACACCTTTCATTGCCTCCGCCTTCGCAGGCGCGTCTGCCTCGGAAGGCGTTTTTGTCTCCTGCACCTCTATATTTTTCCCGTCGCTGTATGTCAGAGAGCGCAGGCTGCCGCTCCTCGCGTCGATATGAAAATAATAATATCTGTAATTCCCCATATCGCTCCAGTTTACGCAATAAGTGTCAGCAACCGTGATCGGCGTCGAATCAGATGTATTATAATAATGATTTAACTCCATGCCATTCCCATCAAGCCCGAAGACCTGCCGTAAATATCCCGTGGCGATCTCCACCGCCTGCTCCTCAGTAATGCCGCCCGCGTCCGTCACTTCCTTGATCTGCCGTTTCTGTGCCTCTTTCCGCTCGGCGATCTCCTCCGCATTCTGCTCCTCCAGCGCATAATCGCGCTTTTTCTCAAAATCGATCTGCTGCAGAATCTCCTCGTCCGTCAATTCTCTGTTTGCAGGCAGATAGAAAACCCCTGTTGTCGTCAGGAAGCAAAACTCATGCTCTGTCGCTGCCTCCTCACTGTCCACCCGCACCAGCTCCTTTTCCGGGAAGAGTCCCTCCAAATACTGCGCGTAGAGGTTTCCCCTGCGCTCCTTCTCCCCCGCCGTATACTCTCTGGTGCTGCTGTTCGCTTCGGTACTTTGGTTCTGAATCTCCTCCGCCAGCTTTATGACCTCCTCTTTCGGCTGTTCCTCCATCCGCTCTTTTACCAGAGAAGATACCACCGCACGCACCGGCACACTCAAGATCCCTACTGCCACGAGGCATACTGCAAAGGAAGCCGCAATCCGCAGGGCGCTGCTCCTTCCGCCGCGCCGCTTGCCCGCCTGCAATGTTTGGAGCAGTTCTTCCTGTTTCCCGTCATTAAAATCTATTTCCTGTACTGCTTTTTGTAAATCTGTTATTTTCATATGATACCATCCTTTCTAAATTTGTCATATCTGTTGATGCAGAATTGACATATGTTATAGCTCCTCAAGCCGCAGCCGCAGCATCTCCCTCCCCCGCTGCAGTCTCTTTTTCACCGCATTCGCAGAAATTCCGAGCATTTCTGACACTTCTGTCGTTTTATAACCTTCGATATAATGCAGGTACACGGCTGCCTTGACAGACATCGGCAGCGCGATCAATTCCGCCAGCACCTCGCTGTATGCAGGATCCTCATAGCTTGCGCTGACCTCGGAAAGCTCCGTCTGGGGGTGCCGCAGATGAAACCGCCGCATATCGCGGCACCTGTTCTGCGCCACCTTGATCAGCCATGCCTTTTCGTGCTCCTCATCCCGAAACTTTCCGCTGTGCTCCAAATATTTACAAAAAGTATC
The DNA here is from genome assembly GCA_002361735.1 of Lachnospiraceae bacterium UBA3282. Lineage (GTDB taxonomy): Bacteria > Bacillota > Clostridia > Lachnospirales > Lachnospiraceae > UBA3282. The sequence goes on from DETS01000064.1 coordinate 3,183, forward strand.
CTGCACCGCATCCTGCGCATCCGCTTCGCTGCCGAGCATAACCACACAGATCCGATAGAGCATGGGGCTGTATTTTTTGACCGCTTCCTCTATTGTCATCAGACGGCTGCCTCTCCTTTCTCTTTCTCAATCCATGGATTCTTTTTCCTTCCGCGCCGGAGTATCAGACTTTTTTCAATCTTAAGTCCTCTACTGATAACACGTCCCGGAATGCAAAATGGTGCCATAAAAATTAAGAAAGGCAGAAAACTTTCGTCTTCTGCCTCGTCAATTCCTTTTATTTTTCGTTTTTCTGTTTCGCGATCGTGCTGATGATATGCGAACCAACCTTTTCCTTGGGGATGGAGAGCGCTATCGACATCTCGCTGTATAAAAGCTCCTCCGCCTTATGCAGGTACTGCTCGTCCGAGGAAAGGACTTTTTTCCCCTCACTGATACGGCTCGACTTTCGCTGATATAGCGTCTTGATAATCTGCACCAGACTTCTGGAATCGTAAGTGCGGATAGCCTCTTTATAAGTCTGCTCCCTACGCTTTTCTTCCTGAATCCACACAGTTTCGATCTCCGGAATCTGCCCAATCAGCACCTCCGCCTCGTCCTTCGTCATAATCTTGCGCATGACGACCTTTTCATTATCGACAGGCGTGTAAACGGTACTCGCCTTCTCAAAGACGGGCTCTAATACATAATATTTTTTCTTCGTATCCATCCGATCGATCGGATTCCCTGTGATATCGACCACACAGCAGACACCGTGTCCGCCGCACATGATCATTTCTCCTTTCCCAAACATGACGTTCCCTCCCGGTTCAAAACCCTCCTTTGCCAACAAACTCCCTATACATCATTCTAGCATACCGCCAGACTTCTCGTAAGTCTTTTCCGGGCAAAATCTCATTTTCAGCGTTTTTATGGAAGAAACCGCCATATCTATTGTGAAAAATTACCTGAAATTATCGCAAAATCAGCGCATTTTAAAGTTATCGCAGATAAATCGCACCTCCGGCATCGGAAAAATACGAATCATGATCCCTTTTAAAAGCTTCTCCGATTCAAAACGAGAGAGGATGATCACCACCTCATTTCCCGGAAAAGGAAGAATGTCGATAGAATCCACTGCCGCCTGATCCGTTACCAGCGTCGCTTTGGGCGGATTGATGTCCACGGTCTTATGGATCATCTCTGTAAGCGAGATCGCGGAGGAACCCATCATCTGATTCATCACCTCAGACACGCAGGAAAGGTGCATCTCGTTGAGTTCTCCGGGCGCGGCAACACCCGCTCCGCCCATCATCAGATCCATGACCACTTTGACATCATTCTCTTTAAACATCAACAGGTTATTTCCGTTAAAATCATCCTTATAGTCGATCTGCACCGTCACGCTGCCCATGCCAAAAGCCGCCACAATATTCTTAATATCCGCACTGTTGACAACCTTCACTGCGGGCGGACTGACAGTAATGACCTTCCTGGTCAATGTGTTCAGAGAAGTCGCCGAATGTGCCATACAAATCTGCGCTACTTCCGCCATTTTATCCTGATCTACCGGTGATAGTTGTTCCATACGTCCGCTACATCCTTCTCAAATAGTTGTTCTCTCGATGCTGGTTTCTCTATAATACTATACCTTATTTCTGCCCCTTCGTGCAACATCTTATTTGGAAAAATGTAGGTTTTTTTCTAAAGATTTGTTAACGGCTGCCGCTGCCTGCTCCCGCGCTTTATTCCGCTTCCCTGAGTCTCTCCACCACGGAGTGCTTCGCCACAAAATGATAGGAAGCCAGAGGAATCAAAAATCCGATCGCAAGGAATGCCGGCGTCACCGCAAAGATGGGTGTCACAGTCAAATGATAGCTGAAAAACCAAAACATTCCTTCCAGAATGCTGCTGGCAAGCGGTCCCATAACGATCGTTAAAACAAATGTGATCACAAGGGAACTGCCCGCAAAGACCATACCTTCCGTGATCAGCATTTGATTCAACTGTTTTCCCGTCATGCCCACGGACTGTAATACCGCAAACTCCCGCTTTCTCGCCATAATGCCCGTGAGGATCGCATTTAGGAAGTTCAGGATACCGACCATGCCGACGATCAGCGCCGCCCCGCTGCCCACCATCATGAACATATTGCGGAAATCGTTAAATTCCTCCTCCTCTTTTTTTCTGCTCTCATAATCATAGGGGGAATCCTCTCCGCCCGCAAAGTCCTGCATCCACCGCTCCACGGTCTCTACCTGATCGTCCGCGCAGTCAAAGGCATAATACATCACCTCCGACGTACCCGAATCGCGGATAAAGGTTTCCGCACCCATCACGAACTCATCTGCCCCATAATAACGGTAAGTTAATTTATTAGGCACGACCACCAGCGCCGCCACCTCGTAGACCTTATCCTCATACACTTTCGCTTTTGTTCCATATCGTTTATTACTAAGGTCCTCGTCTTCTGCGTAAATCTCACCGGTGTCCGGATTAAAATACTCATACTCCTCCACATAACGGATCGTTACCTGATCTCCGAGCTTCGCCCAGTTATAGTCCTCATGAAGGTTACCATAGTCATCCTCTGCATAGACCGCCGCCACATAATTGCCGCCCTCTTTCAGCTTACCCAGATCGCCCTCGATCACCTTGAGTTTATCCAGCACAAAGTCCTCCATCCCGTAGAGCTGCACACGCTCCAAATACAGATCGCCCACCTTTTCAAGCATCTCTATATATCGGGCTACGTTTTCCGGACTGTCCCATTGCCCCTGCTGTTTTTGTATCGCCTCTTTTGTGGCAAGCTCTCCCGCTGCGAAATTTTTCTGATAAGTCCTGCCGCCCTTCACGCCGTCAAGCGCTTCGATCTGTGCGATGGCTTCCTCCGGCAAAACACCCACCTGAGCAAAGGAAGTCGGTTGAAAATATGGCGCTTCCGCGGCAATAAAATCCGCTGCCACCATCTTGGATAAATATTTGTCCATATCAAAACCGTTTGCCACCGTAAAAGTAAGGTTTAGCACCACTACCGCAAAAGACATGGAGATCACCGTGATCACGGTCTTGCTCTTATTTCTGCCAAGGTTCGCCATCGCCATGCGGAAGATGGACGCACCCTTGTCTCCCTTTCTGCTCTTTTTTCTCACGCTATTATTTTCGGTGTAGCGCACCGCCTCCACAGGGGATATCCTCGCCGCCATCTTGCGGGGTTTCCTACAGGAAAGCCAGACCGTCACCAGCGAAAACACTGCCGCTCCCAAAAAGATCACAGGGCTGACTGAATAGGTCAATACAATGCCGTCAAGCTGGGACACCACAACGTCCGTCATGATCACACCCATTCCATAGCCGAGAACCAAACCAATGAGAATCCCCGGCACTGATAACAGAAACGCCTGCAAAGAAATAATCCGCTTGATCTGCCGCCCCGTTGTACCGATGGTCTTTAACAAACCGTAAAAACGCACGTCGTTGGATACCGATATCTGAAAAATATTATAAATAATCAGATAACCCGTAAAGATAATCAAAAGCACCACCGCAATCAGCGCAAGTACCGTGCCAATATCCAGAGCATTTTCAAACTGCGCTGAAGTATAGCCCCAGTTGACGCCGATCTGAATATAATTATCTCCCTGATCCCGGCCTTCCGTCTGATAACCGTGCCGCTCCAGAATCGCAGTCATATTATCCTTGATATGAGAAGCGTTTTTGAACATCACGTCCATAACCCATGTGCCGGTCATACCGTCCTTGCCCTGCGTATCCAGTTTTTCAAAAATCTCCTGCGTCCGGCTTTCGGGGATCAGCACATGGTTTGCCGGAATCACATCGTCATATTCCCACCAGCCGCACAACGTAAAGGTTTCCGTCGTTTCCGTACCGTCCACCGTAAAAGTCATGGTGAACTCATTGCCGATCACAGGCTCCACCCCCAACAGGGAGAGGACTTTCGAGTCTGTTGCTGCCTCGTTCGTGCCTTCCTTGGGAAGCCGCCCCTCTTTCGGCTCCGCAAACATCCATTTCGCCACGTTTGCATCGCAGTAGCTGACCTCCACATGGCTCTTATGGAAAGGCTCATTCGTCGGCATACCGCAGAAAATCCGCTTCCCGTACTCCTGAATCAACGGGTCGTCCTTCAATTCCTCGAACTGTTCCTTCGTCAGATACTTAAAGGAAGCGTGACTGTATCCGCCCACCATACGGAAATTCGACTGCTCGAACCCGCTTTTCATGGACATGCCCACCGTAAACAATACCGTAAATAAAACCGTAGTCAGCGCGATCGCCGCCACCGTAATGATATTTCTGATCTTCGCCGCCCTGAAACTCGCTATGCTGAGACGGCGGATACATTTTCTATTTGAAACATTCATATTTATGCTCTCCTCTCAACTTTTCACGTTTCCGTCCTCTATTCGTACAATCCGATCCGCCAGCTGCGCGATCGCCTCGTTATGCGTAATCATCACAATGGTCTGCGAGAATTTCTGTCCCGTCACCTTTAAGAGACTTAAGACATCCTGACTGGTCTTGGAATCCAGGTTTCCCGTGGGCTCATCCGCCAGAATAATCGCAGGCTTCGACGCCAGCGCACGGGCGATCGCCACCCTCTGCTGCTGCCCGCCGGAAAGGTTGTTGGAGAGATTATTTAACTTTGACGACAGCCCCAGCGTATCAATGATATCTTCAATGTAGGCCTTATCCGGGGTTCCCCCGTCAAGCTGCACCGGAAGAAGGATATTTTCATAGACATTCAGCACCGGCACCAGATTATAATTCTGGAAGATAAAGCCGATTTTGCGCCGTCTGAATATCGTCAATTCCTCGTCCTTTAAGGTGAAAATTTCTTTGCCATCCACCGTAACGCTGCCCGACGTGGGTCTGTCAAGCCCGCCCAGCATATGCAGCAGCGTACTCTTGCCGCTGCCCGATGTCCCCACAACGGCGACAAACTCGCCTTTTTCCACCGTCAGATTCACGCCGTCTAAGGCGTGTACCTCGCTCTCGCCCGAGCCGTATACTTTCTTTAGATCCTTTGTCTGCAAAATAGTCATCGTCTTTTCCTCCTTACAAAAAACATAACCTGTATTATGGAGATTTCCTTACATCGTCCTCCACAATACAGATTATCTCATGGCATTCTTTCCACATTCTTTCTCAGAGCAAATCAATTCTATCAGTTTTGTAAGAATTGAACCGCCGCCTCAGTCTTTGGGAAGAAACATCGAAAACACCGCGCCCTCACCCGGCTTAGAGGCAAGCTGGATATAACCCGACTCCTGCCTTAAAATCTCCCTCGTCAGATAAAGTCCGATGCCCACGCCCGGCTCATGGGCAACCGCCATCGAACGGTAAAACCGCTCATAGATTTTGGCATGTTCTTCCTCCGCAACACCGATTCCCGTATCCGCCACCTCGATGCAGACGAAAAGTTCATAAGGCTTTACGCGTACGGTAATGCCGCCCGTCTGTGTATACTTGATGGCATTGTCAACCAGATTATCCAACGCCTCCAGCGTCCATTTCGGATCAAAACGAGCCGTGACCTCCCGCACCTCCTCCGAAAGGACGCGCAGATAAATCCCTTTCTCCTCGGCACGGACCGCATACTGCTCCCGCACTTCTTCCAAGAGAGGCGCGACTTCACTTTTACAAGGCCGCAGCGCAAGGATTCCCGTTTCCAGACGGGAAAGTTTTACCAGCGATTGAATGAAAAAATCCAGCTTTCTTACCTGGTTTTCCAGCAACGCCGCCGTTTCCCCAATTTCCCTGCCTTCTTCCTCCTTCAACAGTTCCGTGTAAAGTAAAAGGTTGGCAATCGGCGTTTTCGTCTGATGCGAAATATCCGCGATCAGCGATTTTGTTTTTTCCTGCTCTGCCGCCACTTTCGCCATCTGTGTCTCTGTTACGCTCAAATATTCCGCCAGCCTGTTTTCCACTGCCGCGCACATGGATTCGTCAAAATTATTCGCCTGAAAATTCCCGTCGATGGCAGCCTGGATCATATCATTCATGCGGCGCAGGCTGCGGCGGCGGAAGACGAAGTCAAGCAGGGTAATGATAATGGCTGCGAGCAGACAGAGTATGCCCGATAAAAAAAGAATAACCGATAATCTATCCGGTGTCATGTCATCCTCTCATACTTTTCTTTTGCCGTTTATTGTATCTTTTCCTGTTGCTGTAAATAAAACAATGCCTTTTGTGTTTCAATTTCATTGCGCAATTCTTCTGTCGGCAGATACAATTTATACTTTGACGCAAACAACTGCTCATTCCCATGTAATATAGAATATCTTGCTATATCCTCATCTGTTTCTGTACAAAGCACAATCCCCAATGTCGGATTATCATCTGTACTCTTTTTTAATTCATCATACATTCGGATATACATATCCATCTGCCCAACATCCTGATGCGTAATTTTATTTGTTTTTAAATCAATAAGTACAAAGCATTTTAATATATAATTATAAAATACCAAATCAATGAAATAGTCTTCTTTCTCTGTCTTGATATGTTGTTGACGAGCAACGAACGCATAGCCCTTTCCAAGTTCCATCAAGAATTTCTGAATATTGGAAATAATGCTTGCCTCTAACTCAGTTTGCGTTAAATCTATGTTGGAAGACAATCCCAGAAATTCCGCTATAACAGGATTTTTAATAAATTCCAGCTTATCATTTTGATATGCTGACGTTTTATCATTCATCTCCTTTTCTACCAATTCCTTATTTTGCGATTGCAAAATCCGATGATAATACTGCGTATTGATATTGCGCTGCAAGGTGCGGACACTCCATGTCTGTTCATAGGCTTCCTTTTCATACCAGTTACGTGCAGCAGAATCCAACACCTGCACCAAAACTCGATAATGTGACCAACTTAACCTGATATGTGATTGTCGACACACTGTGTCGACTATTTCCGGAAAAGCCTTATAAAAACGCAAATAATGATAAAGGTTACTGCGATCATAACCTTTTCCATATTTCAAAGTCAATTCTTTTGACAGCATTTTAATAATATTTGTACCATACTCTGCTCGATCCGAACCATCCAACCCTTCTTCCGCAATCCGATACCCAATCAGCCAATTTCTCTGCACCAAAATAGTATCTACCGCATGATAAGCCTGCCGCTAAGATGTTTCAATAATATTTTGCACATCATTCAAAATATTTTCTGATTTCTGATAAATACTCATAATATCATTGTTTTCATTTTTCATCAGCTCATTCATAATCATTTTCCCCGTTACTCCCACCGATACCCTATCCCATACACCGTCTTGATCCGCTCCTGCGCACCGAGCTTGTCCCGCAGCCGCTTCACCGCCACAGACAACGTATTTTCATCCACGAAAGCCGCATCCACTGACCATGCAAAATCAAGAAGCTGATCCCTCGTCAAAGTTGCATGTTTATTTTCTATCAACATCCGCAAGATCCGCTGCTCTGTCTTGGAAAGCTCCACCTGTTCCTCTCCGTGGAAAAAGAGCATTTTCGCAAAGTGAAAGCGGTAGGGACCGTCTGTGATCCAGCCGTCGTCCGTCTGCGCCACCCGCCGAAGCTGCGTCTCCACTCTTGCCCGCAGAACCGCCAGACTGAACGGTTTCGTGATATAATCATCCGCACCAAGTTCCAGCCCCGCCACAATGTCCGTCTCCATATCGTTTGCCGTCAACATTATGACACTTATGTCATATTTCTCCTTTATTTTCTGCAGAAAGTCGAAGCCGTTTCCGTCGGGGAGATTGACATCTAAAATCACAAGATCATACGTCCCGTCAAGCAGCGCCTCCGCCTCCCGCAGGCTGTGGCAGCTATCCGTCAAGATGCTGTCATTTTGCAGGGCGCGGCAAAGACCGCCGGCAAGAGGGCTATCATCCTCTATAATTAAAATTCGCTGTTTTTCTAAGCCTGCCATTTATCCTCCCGTCTTAACGAATACAAAAGCGTCCGGCTTCTTTATCTATTTTTCTCCATCCTCGCTTTCGTTACTTCAGTTCATTCGCCGTCACATAAAAGTGATGATAAATCCCGCCCTGCGCGAGCAAGCTCTCATGAGTTCCTTCTTCCACGATGCCCTCCTCCGTCAGCACTAAGATACGATCGGAATTACGGATACTGGAAAGCCTGTGGGCAATCGTGATCGTCGTCCTTCCTTTTGCCAGCGCCTCCAATGATTTCGCCACCTGAAACTCGCTTTCATTATCCAGGGCGGAAGTCGCCTCGTCCATGATCAGAATGGGCGGATTTTTCAAAAACACCCTCGCAATGCTGATGCGCTGTTTCTGCCCGCCGGAAAGCTTCACGCCGCGCTCGCCCACATAGGTATCATACCCATCCTTTAAGGCTGTGATAAATTCATGCGCACCCGCCTGCTTTGCCGCCTCGATGACTTCCTCCCGCGTGGCATTTTCTCTGCCGTAAGCAATATTCTCATAGACCGTGCCCGAGAAAAGATAAACATCCTGCTGCACCATACCGATATTCTGCCGCAGGCTCTTGAGCGTATACCCGTGAATATTTTTTCCGTCCAACAGAATTTCACCCTGATCAATATCATAAAACCGCGGAATCAGATTGCAAAGCGTGGTCTTTCCGCCTCCTGACGGTCCCACAATGGCAATTTTCTCACCCTGATGAATCTCCAGATTCAAACCGCGGAACACCACGTTGTGATCGTCGGGATATTCAAAGCTGACGTCGTGAAAGGAAATATTCCCTTGCGGATCAACACATTCCACCGCACCCGGCTCGTCAAAAATCTCGATATCGCTGTCCATAATCTGCACGAAACGCTCGATTCCCGTCATGCCCCGCTGGAACTGCTCCGCAAATTCAATGATGCGGCGGATGGTGGCGATTAGCGTAGTCACATACATCACATACGCCACCAGATCACCGGGCGCAATCTTTCCTTTCATCATAAAAAGACCGCCCGCTACCAGCAGCACCAGATACATCAAGCCATCAAAGGCTCTGGTGGTTGTGTGAAACGCCGCCATAAACTTATAAGTCTCTTTTTTGATGCGGTAAAAGCTCTGGTTATCCTGCTCGAATTTTTCCTTTTCTTTTTCCTCGTTGGTGAACGCCTTCACCACCTTCTGCCCAAGAAGGCTGTCCTCAATGCGGGCATTCAGTTCGCCAATCTGCACGCGCTGTTTCCGAAATGCTTCCCGCAACCGCAGATTGATGACTGTGCAGACAGCCGCCATGATGGGCACGATGATAAAAATGATAAGCGTCAGCCCCAGACTGATCTGCGCTAAAATGATAAAGGAAATCACCGCCTTGATACCCGCGATAAAAAATTCCTCCGGGCAGTGGTGGGAAAATTCCGTCACGTCAAACAGATCGTTGGTGATACGCCCCATGATCTGCCCAACCTTCGTATTATTATAATATGTATTCGACAGCTTCTGTAAGTGCGCGTAAGCATCCCGCCGCATATCCGTCTCGATCTGCGTCCCCATCACATGACCCGTGTACGCCATATAAAAATTTGCCACCGTATCGACGATCCGCAGACAAAGATAAAGGACGCCCAACCGCAAAATGACCGATATAGTCAATGATGCCAGATCGTTCATTCCCGTATTAGTGAGGTAGCGGATGATCATCGGCAGCACCAGTTCGCAGACCGTCGTCAATCCCGCGCAGAGCAGGTCGATCACTACGATCATCCAATACTTCTTATAATACGGGAAAAACCGTTTCAATAATTCCCCTGATTTATAGCTTCTTGTGTTTTCCTGTGTACTCATGAGCGGCTCCTTATCTATAACGAATCAAACGATCAAATTACCTCAAATTTCAGTTACCGTCAAGATACCTTCCATTATATACTGCACGCAAAATCGTGTCAAAACAAAAGGGCTGTCAGCCAGACAGCCCCTTGCTCCTTGCGCTTTTTAATCAGGGCTTACTCCACGTAATCCGACTTCACATATGCGGTTTTGCCCTTATACTTGATTTTTGTCCAACCGTCAGCTTGTTTCATGATTACCTCAAGCTTATCGCCGGCATAAGCCGTCGCCAGTTTCTCTGAAGTTTCACTGGCGCCGCTCCTGATCCTGACGTTTTCCTTGACCGTAACCGTTCCTGTTGTCGCGGCAGACGCGGTCGTTTCATTGTTATCTGTCGGCTCCGCAGGTGTTTCCTCGCCCGCCGCCTCCTCAGAAGACGCCAAATCTCTGACTTCCGTTTCGGAAGGATCCAGAAAATCGCTTTTTATATAGGCCTCCCCGCCGTTATACTCCACCTTGCTCCATCCGTTCCCTCTGGTTTCAAGAAGCTTAAACGTATCACCAACCGCTGCCTTGCCGAGTTTATCCGCCGTCTCGCTGTCAGATGTCCTGATATTGACGACATCAGTCGTTTTCACTTCGGTAACCACCGTCTCGGAATATGCGCTCTCATCGTCAGGCGTTTCATCTTCTTCCAGGCTTTCCTCCGCGTCTCCTTCTCCACTCGCAATCTGCTCCGTGCCCTCGACACGCGCCAACGTCTCGCCTACATTCTTCTCGATTTCCTCCCTTAGCTCTATCAGAAAATCCACCAGCACGCGGTCCCCGTTGACCATATCATTGAAGCCGGCTGCAACTTTATTATTCAAGTCTATCACATCATCCTGCACCTGCACTTCCCGCATATAACGGCGCTCACTCTCGCCCAACTCATAGTCCTCATTGATATAGAACGAACCGCCCTCCTTCGTGCACACATAGTAGGAACGCAGCCCGGGAAGGGGCTTATCATAATCGTAAAACTTCAGATCATAATAAATATACGCAATGTAAGTGCCCTCGTTGGGGCCTGCCTTCGTGTAGACCTCTATTGACACAGATTCCGTGTATTTACTGGTCTCCGC
>DETS01000064.1:14340-15009 GCA_002361735.1 Lachnospiraceae bacterium UBA3282
TTCCGTGTATTTACTGGTCTCCGCCGCCCGCAATTTCTCTGTGGCATCCATATAGTAAACCATACTGCTCATGGTTTCGGTATCTCCATCCACCACGGCCTTATAGTAAGTTTCAAAAAACTCGTTGATTCCGGGGACAACATCTTTTTCCAGAGGCACAAGCGGCACTTCTTCCAGCGTTTCGTCCACGCCAACCGCATTCTCCGATGAAACGGCAGACTCCTCCAACTCCACCTTACGTTTGTTCGCATTGATCGCAATCACGATTGTAAGACCCACGCAAATTACAAGGATGACAGGCAGGACAATCTTGGAGTGTCTTATGAGCCGGTCCCTCAGTGCATCAAACTTCACCTTCAGGAAGCCTTGTATTATATTGTTTGATGTGCTCATTTTTACCCTCCATGCCAGAGCGTTCTCTGCGATTCCACTTTCGATATAAAATTATTACAAATTTATTACAAATTTATTACGTTTTTGTATCATATCACAAACAGAAACACTTGTCAACTAAGTGTGGTTTTCGTACCGACTATCAGTTTCTAACCAAAAGTCAGATGAAGACCATTCAGAAAAAACAAAAGCAAAGGATAAAATACTATAGTCTGTAACAACGACAGGAATTCAAATTCCCTTGATTTCTATTGATATAATAAATATAATATAAAT
>DETS01000032.1 GCA_002361735.1 Lachnospiraceae bacterium UBA3282
GACACCGCAGGAGCCCGGAGAGGGCAAGCAGCCCGAACAGCCTGTGATACCGCAGGAACCTGTCGAGGAGGAGAAGCCTGAGGAAACACAGCCCCCCGTGCAGCCTGAGGAGGAACTTGGGGACGAGGCCTATATCAGTAGAATCGTGACCTTCACGGATGACACCGGTATGCAGGTGACCTATGACGCCAATGCTTCCACGCAGTATAAATACGTGGTGGAGAGCGGCGTTCTTACGGCTGTCAAGAAGCTGGGCACCACGGTAAGCGGGAATACGATAGAGGAGCCGATTACCTTTGAGGGCAACGTGGAACTGAAGCAGCCTGAGGAGGGAGAGAAGTATACCTCCATCGCAGGCAGCGTATTTGGCGGCAACAAGAAAATTACTTATGTAAAGCTCCCCGCGGGTCTTGAGACCATCGGAGAGGGTGCGTTTAAGGATTGTACGGCATTGAAGGGCGTCTACCTGCCCGCCAGCGTGAATAAAATAGAGAGCAGTGCGTTTGAGAATTGTACGGCAATGACCCAGATCAATGTACCGAAAGCGGTGACGACGATCGGGGATAAGGCGTTTAAGGGTGATACGAAACTGTATCTGGTCTATATGAAAGATATGGATTACAGCGAGCTTAAGGTCATCGGCGCGGAAGCGTTTTCCGGCTGTGCGGTGCTGTCGCAGTTCTGCTCCCACAGCGACTTTGTGTTCCCGACAAAGTTAGAGAGCATCGGTGAAGCTGCTTTCCGGGGTTGTAAGGCAGTCAAAAAGGTAGATTTTACGGCAAATAAGAATTTGACGTCGATTGGAAAGGCTGTATTTACCGGGTGTACCGGGATTACGGACCTGTCACCCGGGACCTCCCTTCGGGAGATACCGGAGGAAGCATTTGCCGACTGTAGTGCGCTGACCTGTATTAATTTTGTAAATGGCAATAATATGATCATCGGCAAGATGGCTTTCAAGGGCTGCTTCGGATTAACGCAGCTTGTGCTGCCCCAGTCGATTATTGCAATTAGGGATTATGCGTTTCAGGGTTGTACCAAGTTAAGGCAGGTGAAAATTGAGTGCTTTAATATTGATATTGAGCGGTATGCGTTTCCTAAAGAAGCGCCGGATTTGGTGATTGTGGCAGATAAGGACAGCAAGGGTGAGTTCTATGCAAAGGAGTACGATTTCAATACACCTGACGAGAATGCTTTTTATCAGTACACGGTAGAAGATGTAAACGGCGTCCTGATGACTGGCGGCGTGTTCCCCGGCGGTACGATCTGGGTGGGAACGGCGTCATCGACGAAGCCGGGCGATGCAGGGGACGTCAACTTCCAGAATACGAAAAAGGGCGTTAAGAAAGGCGAGCTCTGCTACATATATCAAAGTCAGTCAGATGAACAGGCAAAGAACTATACTTTCATTAAGGAGTCCCTGCGCTGCAACGGCAAGACCGTGCAGAAGAAGGATGGCAAGTATTACTTTGAGATGCCGGCTGGCGGTGCGGTTATCACGGCGGAATTTCGCGCGAATACCCCGGATAAGATCAAGGGGCAGACGGTGACGGTAGAATTTTCAAACGGTACGCCGCTGCAGAACGGAAAAACAGATAAATTCGGTTATCTGGGGATCGAGCTCAGAGTAGGGCAGACCAGCAGAATGTTCTTACTGGACGAGGATGGCAGCCCGATTCCCGCGACAAAGTTAAGCCTTGTCAAGTCTGACAATGAAAAGGTAGCAAAGATTGATAAAAACGGTGTGATCACTGCGACCGGAACAGAGGGGAAAGATAAGGCGGACGCGACTGTCACCATCGAGCTCAAGGGCGGCGACGGCAACACGATCACAATCAACAGACAGGTGAGCGTGACGACGGCAGAGGCAAGGAACATTATCCTGAAGGCTTCCGACTACAGCTCCTTAGTAAAGGTTGAGGGAGAGCCTGACGGAATCCAGACGGCATCGATTAAAAAGAACATTGTGCGGGCGGAAAGCCTCAGTTTCAAGCTGAAAGCAAATATTTTTGACGGCGAGGAAGGCATCAGCAAGGATCTCACCTGGACGACGAGCAATGCCAAGGTTGCGGTTCTGAAAAAGGACAAGACAACGGCGGAGAATCCCACGAACGAAGTGATTGTGCAGAAGGGCTGTGAGGGTGAGGCGACCATCACGGTGACGGCACAAAACCCTGTCGATTCGGAGAAGGAGAAGGTCACGCAGAAGTTTGTGGTGAGAGTCTACGAGGAAGGTTTTCGGCTCACGAGCTCTGCAGTGACGGTGAATCCGAGGATGGAGGATGGCGGCACCATCGAGCTGATCTCGGCATACGGCATGGGGCTTGAGGGTGCGACGATTGAACTCTATGAGGAGAAGACTCTCGGAACGACGAAATTTACGGTTTCGTATGACGCGCAGGAGAGCAGCGATGTCTGCAAGAGATTTCGTGTCAGACCGATTTCCGAGACAATCAAGAACGGTACTTATAAAGTACGCGTCGGCGTGAACGGTGAGAAGAGTGAAAAAAATCTGATTCCTTTGACCATTACGGTCAAGGCAGATATGCCGAAACCGACCGTAAAATTCAATGCGAATAAGGCGAAGTTCAACCTGTTCTATAAAGATGGCGGAAAGGACGCCGAGGGCAATTCGATCGCAGTCGTTACGGAAGTGACAAAGCTTAACGGGAACACGATCAAGAAAGCGGCGCTTGAGCCCCTTACCCAGAAAGAGGACGACAGGCTCTTTACGGAAAATTTCGTGATCGACGAGACTGGTACAGACCTTAGCAAGGGCAGGGTAGTCGTCAAGCGGAGCGCAGGCAATCTCAAATATACGTCGAAGAAGAAGGCGGCGGTGACGGGTTATCTGGTTCTCTACTTTGACGGGTTCGATAATAGTGCGGCAAAGAAAGTAAAGGTGACTATGCCGACCTGTACGACGGCGCCGTCCTGGGCGCTTCGGGCAACGAAGGCTACCTATCGCGCAAATGCGGATGTACAGGATATCAGCCTTGTGCTCTATGATAAGAAGACAAAGAAGAAGGAACAGGTGCTTCTGGATGCCGAAAACTACACAGTGACTGCCGAGGAGAAGGGCGATGTCGCATTGATGGAGAAGCCTAAGATCACAGACGGCGCCATTGCAGTGAGATTTTTACCGGACAAGGGCAGCATGAAGCTGGTGCTGCATAATCCGGCATGGGATAACGACAAGAATGGCAAGGAGAGGACCTTAAGCTACACCTATACAGTGAGCGTCAGCAACGCGAAACCTACGGTGAAGCCGGATCAGAGCAGCGTATCTTTGAATCTGAATTATCCGGAGAAATCCGTACAGTTTAAGCTGGTGTCCAACCTGGGCGGTATCGAGATTGAGAAGCAGCAGACCTTTACGCCGGTCGTTACGAAATCCAACGGATCGGAGATCGCAAAATTACGGGTTACCTACGAGGACGGCGTAGGAACAGCCAGTATCATGGGCGGGCAGTCCGTGAAGAAAGGAACCTATAAATTTGAGTGCAATCCGAAAACCGACGAGCAGGGTGTGAAGAAAACGGTCCTGACCGTCAAGGTGGTGGATGGAAAGCCGACTGTTAAGCTTGGTAAGGGAACGCTGCAGTTGAATACGGTCGTCTATAATAACAACAGCAAGACAAACAGTACCATGGCAGACAGCAGGGCTGACGCTTCCGTAAATGGCGCAGGGCAGGCGGTCATCTATCAGGAGACTTCTGAGCGGACCTTTACGGTGAACACAAAACCCGAAGGCTATACGCTGGCTCCTGTAGGCAGCGGCGCGGATAAGACGGAGATTGTATGCACGACGAAAAAGAAGGCCGGCGCAGAGAAGAATTTCCTCTTTACGGTTGAGGAGCACGAGAAGGATGATGTGTTAAAAGTATCTTTGAAGAATCCGTCGATCGCAAAGGGAACTTATAGCTTTAAGATGACGCCGAGACTTTTGAAGGAAGGCGCAACTACCGTGTCCGCCAAGAGCGTAAACTTTTCGGTGAAGGTAATCAGTACGGACGATATCTATATGACGGCATCGTCGAAGGGTAAAATCAATCTCTTGAACAGAGAGGGCGAGATAAGCGATAAGAACGGCATCCTGTATACCCCCGCACTGAAGAATGTCGTGGGTAAGATCGAGGCGGTGAAGATTTATGACGCCGGTTCTCTGGAGGAGGAGAGCAAGTATTTTGATATCTCTCTGATCGAGGAAGGAAAGAACGCCGGTAAGTTCTTTGTGACGCCGAAGAAGATCGCAAAGCAGGAGAATCCCGACGGACCGATCACCTATACCTACGCAGAGCTTGAGAGCAATAAAAATTACCCGGTACGTATTTGGGCACAGGTCAAGGGTTATGCGGGTGATGTGAGGACAAAGGGCGGCGTATTCACGAAGACCATCCGCATCAAGACCTCTCAGGTATTGCCGAAGGTGACGACGGATAAGACGAGTATGGATGTATATCTTTCCACGAAGAGCTACAATGCAAACTTTGTGGTGAAGCCGAAAGAGGGATCCGTGGGAGCGATCGAGCAGGTATACTTTGGTGAGAAGGACGAGATGGCGCAGGAAAGCTTTGAACTGGTGCAGACGCCGCAGGCGGACGGTTCCATGAAGGTGACCGTGCATCTGAAAGAGGCTGTCAGCTTCGCAAACGGAACAGTCAATAATGTGAAATTCTATGTGAAGTATAAAGGACAGGGAACGAACACTTCCGAGACGGCGACAGGCTTTACCATGAAGATTCGGGTAAACTAAGCGGCAGGCAGTGCGGCGAATAAAAGTAAGAAGCAGATAGGGCAGCGGCTGATTTAGTCGCTGCCTTGTTTTTTGCTTGATAGGAAGGTGCGGCGGCGTAAACCGTTTAGGGAGAATGCGGGGCATTATCTTGTGTTTTATCAAAAAACAGGGTAGAATGAATAGGTTAAAGTAGGAAAAATGGTTGGCAAGATTGCGGATCACCGCGGCGTCTGGAAGACGGAGGAGTGAACCTTGCGCAAGGATGAAGATAAGTCGGTGGAAAAAATTGTATTTGTTATCCCGAACATGACGGGCGGCGGGACGGAACGGGTGGTAGCGCTTTTGGCAAATAGGTACAGCGCGCGGGGAATCCCTGTGGCAGTTCTCCTCTTTGCGGGAAATGAGACGGCTTATCCGCTCGATCCACGCGTAGAAGTGATGAGTGTGGGAAAGCCCTCCGGCGGGAATCCCCTCGTACAGGCAGCAAGACTTTTTAAGATGCGGCAGTATTATCGGCAAAATAAAGGCTGCCAAATTTGGGCTTTCAGCGCCATGGGGGCTGTGTTTTCCGCGGTGGCAGCGCTTGGTCAGAAGCATTTCTTCCTGGTTTCGGAACGGAATGACCCTGCCCGTTACGATCATAGGCACATCCGCGATTTGTGTTACCGTCGTGCAAAGGTGGTGGTGTGCCAGACAGAGGATGCGGCGAAAAGTTTTCCGGCGGGGATCCGCAAAAAGAGTGTGGTGATCCCCAATCCGCTGGAACCAACAGAAGAAGCCTATTTTGGAGAAAGAGAAAAACGGATCGTAGCGGTGGGGAGGCTGAATGCCCAGAAGAATCATCGGCTTTTATTGCGGGCATTTGCAGATTTTGCGAAACACCATAAAGAGTATGTATTGGAACTTTACGGACAGGGGGAGCTGGAGGCATCATTGCGGGCGCTGGCATCGGAATTGAAGATTGCGGACAGAACCCTTTTCAAAGGCTTTTCCAAGCAGGTGCTCTCCGAGATCAGAACGGCTGCCATGTATGTGTTATCCTCTGATTATGAGGGGATTTCCAACTCTATGTTGGAGGCAATGTCTCTCGGGATACCGGTGATCGCGACGGACTGCCCGGTGGGTGGATCGCGTATGTATATCAAAGACGGCGTCAATGGCTTTCTGGTACCTGTAGGCGATGTTTCTGCACTGGTACAGGCCATGGAGCGGCTGGCTGACGAACCTGCGCTGGGAGAATCGTTTGGCAGGGAGGCGGTGAAGCTGCGGAAGGAGTTGGCGACGGCTAAGATCGCCGACAGGTTTCTTGCCCTGACACGGAGGGAATCATGAGTAAAGTGCTGGTCATCAACCCCATACTATATACGGCAGAGACGAATCGGATCCCGCGGGTGGATTCCATTAAAGATACCATGATCTATTCGATGTGTCTGGGATTTTTGCGGGCAGGGCATGAGGTGACGCTGATTGCGGCGGCAGACTATAGACCTGTCCGCGAAGAACGATATGATTTTCCGATCCTATGGTTTCAGACGGTCTTCCGCCGTCTTTTCCTGCCGCGCTGCTTTCCCTATATGCCAAAACTGCGTGCTTATTTGAGGAAACATCAAGAATATGACATGATTGTCACAAGTGAAGCGTTTGCCACCTGGTCGTATACAGCGGCAAGAGTCGCTCCGCAAAAGACGATAATCTGGCATGAGCTGGCGGCATACAATCAAATGCTGCGCCGGATTCCGGCGAAGCTCTGGTATCAGTATGTGGCGCGGTTTTTGATGTGCCGTGCCAGAGTGGTTCCGCGTTCAGAGGAGGCGGGTGCTTTTATTCGCCGGTTTATGCCGCGGGTGGAAGAAAAGCCTGTAGATCACGGGGTGGATCTGGACAAATTTCCGCTGCCGGGAAAGGGGGAGCGGGAGGAACGATTTGTGGTGGTTTCTCAGCTGATTCCGCGCAAACGAATCGGGCATACCGTGGAAGTTTTCGGCAGCTTTGTCAGGGCGGGGCATGATGCCTACCGGCTGAGTATCATCGGTGCGGGGGAGGAGGAGGCTGCGCTCAGACGGCTCGCGGAAACGCTTGGCTTAGAGGAGAAGGTGACGTTTCACGGTAAGCTGTCCCATGAAAAACTACAGCCGCTGGTAGCCGGGGCAAAGGCGATGCTGGTTTCCACCGAGAAGGATAACAATATGGTTTCTATCGTTGAGAGTATCGCTCTGGGGACCCCGGTGGTAACCACCTCCGTGCCTTACAATGCCTCTTATATCAGGCGGGAGGAGCTGGGGATTGTGGAAGATGACTGGTCGGTGTCTGCGTTGGAAAAGATCGTGGCAGAAAATGACAGATATGTGGCGAATTGTCTGGCGTACAGGCGGCAGCTTTCCAATGTGGCGTGTGCAGAGCGCTTCCTTGCGTTGGTAGAATGAAAGCAGCGGCGTCCCGAGGCGGCTAGGGTAAAGTTTTTGTAGGA
>DETS01000041.1:0-602 GCA_002361735.1 Lachnospiraceae bacterium UBA3282
TATATTGAGGATAAATTGTAAATATAAACATAAAATGTTTTAGTAAATCGTAAAATTAAGGCAAAGTGATTAAAGCAAAATTTGAAAATATAGCAATTTTTAATATATATATCGCAATTATTAAAAAGATTGCGGGTGCAGGAGTTGCTATACTGTAGTTGTAACAAAAATCGATCAATCATATTTTGAGGGAGGATTACAGTATGAAGAAAAAAGTATTATCTGTTTTACTGAGTACGGCAATGATCGCGTCTGTACTGGCCGGCTGCGGTGGCGGTGACAGCGCAGCGCCTGCAGCGGACGGCGGCACTTCTGCCCCTGCAGCGGACAGCGGCGATACGGCGGATGCGGGAACGGATGCGGGAACGGATGCCGCGGGCGGCGCGCAGGAGATTACCTGGATGTTTTGGGATGACCTGAATGCGACGGAGGATCTGATCTCCATCGGCTATCGTGAGACCGTAGAGAGATTTAACAAGGATTACGAAGGAAAGTATCATGTTAACGTAGTGACCACGAACCTGGAGGAGTATTATCCGAAGCTGAACGCTCTGGTTGCAGCCGGCGAGACGCCTGATTGCTTTATCGTAAGCCCGGGCCCG
>DETS01000041.1:895-47490 GCA_002361735.1 Lachnospiraceae bacterium UBA3282
TGCTTTATCGTAAGCCCGGGCCCGAACCTGGATGTCTATGTAGAGCCCGGCGTAGCGGCTGATTTGACGGATTATATCAAGGCGGACGGCTGGATCGACACCTTCAACGGCGGCGAGGGAGCGTTCTCTCAGCAGACCTACGATGGCAAGATTTATGCGGTACCGTTAAACATTGCGGCAGCGTGCGTATTCTACAATACGGAAATGTTTGAGACGGCAGGGATCACCACGATGCCGACTGATTGGCAGGGGCTGCTGGATGCCTGTGAAAAACTGCAGGCAGCCGGTTACACACCGCTGACCATCTCCGCAGGCACGGCTTGGTGTCTGTCCATGCTGGCAGGTTACCTCTGTGATTCTGAGGGCGTAGACCTTGCGGCGCTTGATGCGGGAACCGCTTCCTGGCTTGACAGCAATGTTGTGAATGCGACCAACAAGATGGTTGAGATCTCCAAGTACTTCCAGGAGACGGCAGCAGGTGATACCAACGATGTGGCTACGGCAAACTTCTATAACGAAGAAGCGGCTATGCTGATCCAAGGTTCTTGGGCGATCGCGCAGATCAATGGTGCTAACCCTGATTTTGAAAACAAGTGCGGCGTGTTCGCATTCCCCGGTACGGACGGGCGGGTCATTGCGAAGTCTGACTCTCTGGCAATGAGCGCTACCACAAAGAATCCCGATGCGGTTATCGCATTCATGAAGTATTTCACGGATGACACGGCGCAGAAGTATACCGCAGAGGTTGGCGGTAAGATTCCCGTGACCACGGTTGAGTATGACGCTTCCAAGGCGCCTGCACAGCTGGCATATGTAATGGATGTGTTCGGAAGCGCGAAGTCCACCTTCGGTTTCTACAACGAGTCCATGGCATCCACCGAGGCAGGTTCCACCTTTGATGACGCAATGGTTGCCATTTATCTGGGAACGCCTGTTGAGGAAGGTCTGCAGACGGTAGAAGATTTCTATAAGAACAATGTTTGGAATAAGTAAGGTATATCGCAGTTTGTGATCGTGCAGGATTGGAGAGATCCAATCCTGCATTTTTCTAAAAATCTCGGAGGTGGGTATGGACAAATTATTGAGGGATAAGAAGGCAATCGTCATTTTTGTGGCACCTGCGTTTTTATTGTTTACATTCGTTTTGTTTATTCCGATCTGTCAATCGGTCTATTATTCATTCTGCAATTATGATGCCTTGACAAAACCGGAATTTATTGGATTGGGAAATTACAAACAATTGTTTACCATAGATAGGACCATGAAGATCGCGTTTAAGAACTCCATGTTCTTCCTTATTTTTTCCGTTGTAACGCAGTTGATTGCAGGTTTGATTTTGGCGGCACTGCTTACGAATATCAAAAAAGGACGCGACTTTTTCAAGAATGTTTACTATCTGCCCTGCGTTCTTTCATCCGCGGCGCTGGGTCTTTTGTGGATGTTCATCTTCACGCCGAAGCTGGGTATCAACCAGGTGCTTGCGCAGTTTGGAATCAAGGGACCGCTTTGGCTGATGGATACCAAGGGGTATATCATTCTTCCCATGTGGGTGATCGCTTCGGTGTCCCTGTGGCAGTATGTAGGGCAGTCCATGATGCTCTACATGGCGCAGATATCGGGGATCAGTTCTTCGCTTTATGAGGCGTCTTACATAGACGGTTGTACAAAGGCAAAGGCGTTTCGTTACATTACGCTGCCTCTGATCCGTCCGATGGTGGCGACGGCGATGTCCCTAAATGCCATCGGTTCGTTGAAATTTTTTGACCTGATCTTTAACATGACGGAGGGCGGCCCGAACCACATGACGGATGTGCTGGCGACACATTTGTATCAGCAGGGATTCAAATATTTTAAGTACGGTTATGCCAGCGCCATCGGTACGGTGCTCCTGGTGCTTTGTCTGATCGTAACGTTTATTATCAATAAGTTTGTCAAGGTTGACAATTACGAGATGTAAGGAGGCGGGACAGAATGCAAACGAAAAATAAAAAGAAAGCAAAGATTTCCACGAAGATCATCTATGTATTTTTGTCGCTTTTGGCGGTGATCTATCTGCTGCCTCTTGTGTGGGTCGTCTATGTTTCGCTGAAAGATGATAAGACACTGTTCGTGTCACCCTGGGCGATGCCGGAGAAACTGATGTTTGAAAACTACAGCTTTGCGTGGACGGCAGGAAGGCTCGGTGTCGCGGCGCTCAATTCCGCCTTGGTCTGCGGAGTTACGCTGGTGCTGTGTCTGCTGATCGGTTCCATGGCGGCTTTCGCCATCGGCAGGATGCGCTGGAAACTGTCGGGGGTGGTGATGACCTATTTTCTGACAGGGATGATGATCCCGGTGCACTGTATCCTGATCCCGGTATTTACCCGGTTTTCCAAGATGCATTTGACCAACAGCCAGGTTGGACTGATTCTGCCTTATCTGACGCTGTCGCTGCCGATCACCATTTTTATTATGACGGGCTTTTTCCAGAGTCTGCCCAACGAATTGTTTGAGTCGGCGTGTATTGACGGCTGCTCTATTTACAGATCTTTCAGTCACATCGCGCTGCCTCTGTCCAGAACGGGGCTTTTCGTGACGGGGCTGATGACCTTTGTGGCAAACTGGAACGAACTGTTGTTGGCGATGGTATTTATTTCCGATGATACGAAGAAGACGCTGCCCGTTTCACTCTCAAAGTTTGTGGGACCTTACAACACGAATTATTCGCAGATGTTTGCGGCGATTGTGATTGCAATCATACCGACGATTGTTGTATACTGTTTATTTAGTAACCAGATTGTTGACGGTCTGACCGCGGGCGCGGTGAAGGGTTAAGCGGCGCGGCTGCGGCAGCGGACCGGGTATGAGCGGGAAGCGCAAGACATATGTGGGTCAGCGTGTGGCAGAGCGATTTGACAGGCTTATACAAGTAGAGAGGAAACGCAGAAAGGAATCGAAAATGGGGAATCGAGAAAAGGCAAGAGCACAGGCAAGAGAAAAGGCGAAAGAGCTGGTTGGAAAGATGACGGTGGAGGAGCGGGTTTCACAGCTTCGCTATGATGCGCCGGCAATCGAGAGGCTGGGCGTTCCCGCTTACAACTGGTGGGGTGAGGCGCTGCACGGCGTGGCGAGACAGGGCGTGGCGACGAGCTTTCCGCAGGCAATCGGCATGGCGGCAACCTTTGATACCGACCTGCTCCGTCAGGCAGGCGATGTTGCCGCGACGGAAGGACGGGCAAAGTATAACGCATACGCTGCCGAGGAAGACAGAGATATTTATAAGGGGCTGACCTTCTGGTCCCCCAATGTGAACATATTCAGAGACCCCAGATGGGGCAGGGGACAGGAGACCTATGGGGAAGATCCTTACCTGACTTCCAGACTGGGCGTGGCTTATGTGGAAGGATTGCAGGGGGAAGGCGATATCTTAAAGAGCGCTGCCTGCGCAAAACATTTTGCCGTTCATTCGGGACCGGAGGCGGTGCGCCATGAGTTTAATGCAGTGGCTTCCAAAAAGGATATGGCGGAGACTTATCTGCCCGCTTTCAAAGCCTGTGTACAGGAAGCCGGCGTGGAGTCCGTGATGGGTGCTTACAACCGCACCAACGGGGAGCCCTGCTGCGGCAGCAAGGCGCTGATGCAGGATATTCTCCGCGGTGAGTGGGATTTCGCGGGGCACTATGTGTCGGACTGCTGGGCGATCAAAGATTTCCATGAGAATCATATGGTGACGAGCACCATGGAAGAATCGGCGGCACTGGCATTGAAGATGGGCTGTGACCTAAACTGCGGCGTGACCTATCAGTATCTGTTAAAGGCGTTGGAGCAGGGGCTTGTTACGGAGGAAGAAATCACGGAAGCAGCGGTTCGTCTCTTTACCACCAGATATCTGTTGGGACTGTTTGACGGCAGCGAATTTGATAAAGTTCCGTATGAAAAGGTAGAGTGCGGGGAACATCTGGCTGTGGCGGACCGCCTTACGAAAGAGTCCGTGGTGCTTTTGAAAAACGATGGTATTCTGCCGTTGAAAAAAGGGAAGACCATCGGCGTGATCGGACCAAATGCCAACAGCAGAGAGGCGTTGATCGGTAATTATCACGGCACTTCCTCACGATATATCACTGTTTTAGAAGGAATACAAGACAAAGTCGGACATGATGGGAGAGTTTTGTTCTCGGAGGGTTCCCACCTGTTCCGGGATCGGATCGAGAACCTTGCCTGGAAGGACGACCGTATTGCCGAGGCTGTTACGGTGGCAAAGCACAGCGATGTGGTGGTGCTCTGCGTGGGCTTAAATGAGACGTTGGAAGGCGAGGAGGGCGACACGGGCAACAGCTACGCTTCCGGCGACAAGGCGGATCTGCTGCTGCCGGAACCGCAGAGAAAATTGATGGATGCGGTGCTCGCCGTGGGAACGCCCGTTGTGGTATGTTTACTGGCAGGGAGCGCGATCGACCTTTCCGTGGCGCAGGAAAAGGCGGCGGCGGTACTGCAGCTGTGGTATCCCGGTGCACGCGGCGGCAGTGCGGTGGCGGATATCCTGTTTGGGGACTGCTCTCCGTCGGGAAAACTGCCGGTGACATTCTACCGTTCACTGGAAGGGATGCCTGATTTTGAGGATTACAGTATGAAGGGCAGGACGTACCGCTATCTGGATCGCGAGCCGCTGTATCCGTTCGGCTTTGGGTTGACTTACGGGGATGTCAGCGTGGAGAGCGCGGCGATTGCAGGGCGCGACGGGGCTTCCGGGGACGTGACGCTGCGGGCGGTGGTCAAAAATGCCGGGAGCGCGGCAACCCAGGATGTAGTGCAGGTTTATGTGAAGGATGAGACTTCCCCCCATGCAGTGCCCAATCACAGCCTGTGCGCTTTTGCGCGCGTCTCTTTGCAGGCGGGCGAGTCGAAAGAAGTGGAGCTCAGGGTACCCGGCAGCGCCTTCCTGGTTGTAAATGAGGAGGGGGCCTTTGTGGAGGGAAGCGGCAGTTATGTTCTCTATGTGGGCGTCGGACAGCCGGATGAGAGAACGGCAGCGCTCACGGGGAAAAAGAGCGTGGAAGTAGCCGTAAACTAAGATGCTGCAGTAAAAGTGCACAATGCCATATCTTGTATATAGCGGATGAGATTGTTATCTCCTCCGCTATATCTTGTTTAGAATGACTTCGTTATCGTTATTTCGCTTATAATTTTTCTACAAGTCAAATTTACCCTAGTTGTTGCATTTCCTGAGGACGTATGTTATATGTGAGTTATAGCATTGATTCGGGCTGTGATTCCCGGCCCGCACTTATGTGAAATCCTTATGGTTTAGAGATTTCACAGTTTCTTTGGAGCATTGCTCCGTCACTTTTATCTGAGAAAGGAAAGCACATCTATGAAACAAAATGAAAAGAATTTTCAAACACAATTTTCAGCGGCAGTATCTTCTTTTGACGAAGCATTTCAGAATGCCAGTGGAGAAATTCCCTATAATATGACAAATGATTATATGTTTCGCGCAGTCCTGCAGTCCAATCATAACGTGTTGCGCGGGCTGATCTGTTCGCTGCTTCACCTTGCAGAGTCAGAGGTGAAAACGGTGGAAATCACAAATCCCATTATTTTAGGAGATACTGTTAAAGAGAAAGAATTTCGCTTGGATATCAATGTAGTGATGAATAATTGTGTTTTGATCAATTTGGAAATGCAGATTGCCAATAAGCTAAATTGGGAGAAGCGCTCGATCATGTATTTATGTCGTTCGTATGACCAGATCAATCGCGGTCAGGATTACCGGGAAGCAAGGCCGGCTGTACATATCGGCTTTTTGGATTATACGCTGTTTGACGGGCATCCTGAATTTTGTTCTGCTTACAAGTTGATCAATGTAAAGAATCAGCAGATATACAGTAATGATCTTATGTTGTATGTTGTGGACTTATCCCGCATCGACCTTGCCACGGATGAAGATAAACAATATCATATTCATGATTGGGCATCGATTTTTAAGGCTGCCACATGGGAGGAATTGAAAATGATTGCATCAAAGGATGATGATCTAAAAGAAGCGGCGCAGACGATTTTTCGTATGAGTGCTGATGAAGAAATCAGGAAGCGCTGTCGCGACAGAGAAGAATATTATCAGGACCTGCGCAGTTACGAGAGAGTGATAGCGGAGAAAGAGGAAAAGATAGAAAGAGACCGAAAGGAACATGAGGAGGATCTGCGTAACTACGAGAAGACGATAGCGGAGAAAGAGGAAAATCTTCGTAATTATGAGCGGAGTTTATGCGACTATGAAAAGAGGATTTCTGCGTACGAGCGCGAGCGCAAAGAGCGTGCAGATGAGATAGCGCAGCTGCGTGTCGAAATTGAGCGGTTAAAAGGAAATTAAGAGATATCAATAATGAAAATCAGAGTCTAAATGACTTCACTTGAAAATGCTTTTTCATATGGTATACTATACGTATACCAATTGAAGGAGTAATACCATGGGCTTTATCGCATATATTAAGGAGGAGATTCGCGTGATCAGAGAACGCGATCCCGCGATCCACTCCGATATGGAGGTCTTTCTATACCCCAGTTTTAAGGTCATGTGCTACTATCGTATCGCTCACAGACTTTATCTGCGGCATCATTATTTTTGGGCAAGATGGATTTCCCAGAAGGGTGCGCGCAGGACGGGCATCGAGATTCATCCGGGTGCACAGATCGGCAGGGGATTTTTTATTGACCACGGACATGGCGTTATCATCGGGGAGACCACGGTGATCGGGGATAACGTGACCCTCTATCAGGGCGTGACGCTGGGCGGCACGGGCAAGGAGCAGGGCAAGCGCCATCCCACCATCGGCAATAATGTGATGATCAGCACCGGCGCGAAAGTGCTGGGCTCTTTTAAAATCGGCGACAACAGCAAGATCGGCGCGGGCAGCGTGGTGCTGAATGAAGTGCCGCCGAACTCCACGGTGGTCGGTGTGCCGGGGCGCGTGGTCAAGCGTGATAACATGATGCTGCCGCAGGAGGAACTGGATCAGACCCATCTGCCGGATCCCGTGCGGGAGGACATCATGGGCTTGCAGCGGGCAAATGCGGAGCTGACGAACCGCTTGCTTGATTTAGAGCGGGAAATGAAGCAGATGCGGAAAACAAGTAATTCGAGGTTGTGAGATTGCACAAATAGCATAACCAACGCAGACGCGCTTACGCTCCGTCGAACGTAATGGCACTAGGCTCAAAAGGACTTCGCCAAGTGCCAACGTTCTCCAAGGGTCTGCTTATGGTTATGTTATTTGCACAATCAATTCATCAGGCAGACGAGTTTCGTAAATGTCTGGATAAATATGTGAGACAGAGAGGAAATGAGGAGATTATGAAAGTTTATAACACATTATCGAAAAAGAAGGAAGATTTTGTGCCGATCGAGGAGGGGAAGGTCCGTATGTATGTCTGCGGTCCCACGGTCTACAATCTGATCCACATCGGCAACGCCAGACCGATGATCGTCTTTGACACCGTGCGCCGCTATATGGAGCACAAAGGGTATGAGGTAAACTTCGTGTCCAATTTTACGGATGTGGATGATAAGATCATCAAAAAAGCGAATGAGGAAGGGACGGACGCTTCCACGATTTCGGAGCGTTATATCGAGGAGTGCAAGAAGGACATGGAGGGGCTGCATGTGAAGCCTGCCACCACCCATCCGCAGGCGACCCGTGAAATTGACGGTATGATCGAGATGATACAGACGCTGATCGACAAGGGGCACGCATACGCGGCGCCGGACGGCACCGTCTATTTTAAGACCAGGAGTTTTCCGGGATACGGAAAGCTTTCCCATAAAAATCTGGATGACTTAAGGAGCGGCGAACGTTCCCTTCTGGTATCGGGGGAAGAGCAGAAAGAAGATCCGCTTGATTTTGTGCTTTGGAAACCCAAGAAAGAAGGGGAGCCTTTTTGGGAATCGCCCTGGTGCGAGGGAAGACCGGGCTGGCATATCGAGTGCTCAGTGATGAGTAAGAAATATCTGGGTGAGGAGATCGACATTCACGCGGGCGGTGAGGATTTGATTTTTCCCCACCATGAGAATGAGATTGCGCAGTCGGAAGCGGCGAATGGAAAGCCCTTTGCGAAATACTGGATGCACAACGGCTTTTTAAACATCGATAATAAAAAAATGTCGAAATCTCTGGGGAATTTCTTTACGGTGCGGGATATCAGCGAGAAGTATGATTTGCAGGTGCTGCGGTTTTTCATGCTCTCCGCCCACTACAGAAGCCCCTTAAATTTCAGTGCGGAATTGATGGAAGCGGCAAAGAACGGACTGGAGCGTATTGTGACCTGTGTGTCTAATTTGAGCTTTCTGATAAAAAATGCGGGTGATGGCGCGATGAGCGACGAGGAGCGGGCTAAGGTAAAAGAAGCGGCGGAATTTGCGGATAAGTTTGACGAGGCGATGGACGATGACTTCAATACGGCGGACGCCATTTCTGCCATCTTTGAGCTGGTGAAATTTGCAAACACCTGTGCGGCGGAAGGCTCGAGCAGAGCATTCCTGCAGGCGTTGAAAGAGGAGATCGTTGCGCTTACGGATATCTGTGGTTTAGAGGTGGAAAAGAAGCAGGAGCTTCTGGACGAGGAGATCGAAGCGCTGATTCAGGAGCGCCAGGAAGCCAGAAAAACGAAAAACTTTGCCAGAGCGGATGAGATCAGGGATACTCTTTTGGGCAGAGGTATCGTTTTGGAAGACACGAGGGAAGGGGTCAAATGGAAGAAGGCATAACGATCTTAGAGGCAATCAAGAGAGACTTTGGCTGTCGCGAAATCGATATCCGCACCTATTCACCTCTAACACTTGCCTATATCGGGGATGCGATCTACGACCTTGTGATCCGCACAATTGTGGTGGAGCGGGGCAATACCTCAGCCAATAACCTGCATAAAAAGGCAGTTCGCTATGTGAATGCGGTGACGCAGGCGCAGATGATCGAGGCATTGCAGGAGGAGCTTTCGGAGGAAGAAAGGACGATTTATAAACGAGGCAGAAATGCAAAGGCTCACACTACCGCGAAGAATGCCTCTGTTATCGACTACCGCAAGGCAACGGGATTCGAGGCGCTGTGCGGTTATTTGTATTTGACAGGAAGACAGGAGCGGATGCTGGCGTTGATTCGGACTGCAATTGAAAAAGTAGGGTTGGAAGTGTAAGGACGCAGACCGGACAGATAACACACAAAAGGCTCGCATCAATGAAATCAGGCGGAAAGATGCGTACAGGGAAAGAAGGTTTACATAATATGGAACAACAGGAATTTACGATTGAGGGCAGAAATGCTGTGCTGGAAGCTTTTCGTGCCGGACGTCCCATTGACAGGCTTTATATTTTGGACGGCTGTAAGGACGGTCCCATCCTTTCTATCAAGCGGGAGGCGGCAAAGCAAGGGGCTCAGATCAAATATGTGCCGAAGGAGCGTCTGGATCAGATGTCCGAGACGGGGCATCATCAGGGCGTGATCGCTTCCGTGGCGGCTTACAGATATACGGAACTGGACGAGATTCTGGAGCGTGCAAAGGCGAAGGACGAAGCGCCTTTTTTACTGCTTTTGGATGGTATTGAGGACCCGCACAATCTCGGAGCCATCATCCGCACGGCAAACCTGGTGGGCGCCCACGGGGTCGTGATCCCTAAAAATCGGGCGGTAGGTCTGACGGCAACGGTGGCGAAAGCATCCGCGGGCGCATTAAATTATACGCCTGTGGCGAAGGTGACAAACCTCGGACAGACCATTGAAGAACTAAAAAAGGAAGGGCTCTGGTTTGTGTGTGCGGATATGAACGGTACGCCCATGTATGAGCTCGACTTAAAAGGACCGATCGGTCTGGTCATCGGCGCAGAGGGAAGCGGTGTGAGCCGGCTGGTCAGAGAGAAATGCGATATGAGCGCACAGATTCCCATGCGGGGAGACATTGACTCCTTAAATGCTTCCGTGGCGGCAGGGGTGCTTGCCTATGAGATCGTGAGACAGAGAATGCTATGAAAAGGATAAATGAAATTTTGGCAGTGGTTCTTCTTTCGCTTGTGGCAGTACTTGTGGCAGCGATTGGATTTCGTGCCTACGATACCTATGTAATCAGAACACAGGAGAAACAGGAGCGGCAGGAGCAGGAACAGATCCTGTCGAGAAACCGGGAGGCAAATGACCGCGTTTTGGAGATGCGTCGGGAGATTCAGGAATTGTCTGCGGACCGGGAAAGGCTTATGCAGTTTCTGGACGAGATACAGATGGCAGAGGCAGAGAAGGTCATCCCTGTGTCGATGATGGTCGAAACGGAAAGCGGGATGACGGGTAGGATACCGGAACGTAATATAGCGGGTGAACCGTCGGAAGGCGGAATGACATTGATGTCGGAGGATGTGGCAGATACGTCGATAGATACGGCAACAGTGTCAGAAAATGAAACTCTTGCAACAGAAAATTTGATAAATAACGTAGAAAATACGACAAATATGTCATGGGATATGACAAATGTGTCAGAAAATATGATGAATGTGTCAGATAATGACACAGTAACGGATATCATGCCGAGAATGGCGGAGATTGATACGATATCTGAGAACGCGGTGAGTCTTTCGGAAAATATGCTGAGCGTATCAGGGAACGATAGAGATAGCGCCTCGGGGAATACGCTGAGCGTATCAGGGAACGACAGGGATATTATCTCAGGGAATGCGCTGAGTGTATCAGGGAACGACAGGGATATTATCTCAGGGAATGCGCTGAGCGTATCAGGGAACGACAGGGATATTATCTCAGGGAATACGCTGAGTGTATCAGGGAACGACAGAGACACCATATCAGAGGATACGCCGGGCTTGTCAGGAAATGATACGCCGTCTGCCAATGCGGTCGTCTCGGGAAATATGTTGGAACTGCTGCCCAAAATAGAACTTGTGACTCCTGAGATTACCCTTGCGGAGCGCAGACAGATACGCAGTTCTCTGGAGGAGACGCTTTTGATCAATCAGGAAGATCAGGTTTGCCTGGGGGAGCGGCGAATGGATTTTGCTGATAAGAAAATTGCCTGTCTGGGAGACAGTATCACGGCGGCAGCGAATCTGGAAAGGCAGGAGAATTATCCGGCATGCTCTTACCCGGCTGTGCTGCAGGAGCTGTTGGGGGCGCAGGAGGTCGTCAATCTTGGAATCGGAGGTTCCACAATCGGGCGTTACTGGTCGGATCCGTTTGTGGAGCGATACCGAGAGATTCCACAGGATTCGGATATCATCATTGTAATGGGAGGTACCAATGACGGTTTCTGCCTTTCCGAGAAAGAGTTCGGCACGTTGACGGAGCGGAAACCGTGGACTTTTTGCGGCGATTTGGATGAACTGATGCGGGGGTTGAAAGAAAATTATCCGAATGCGGATGTTTTCTTTGTCACGCCTCTTCCCAATATTTTGCAGGATTATCTGATGCGGGAGCGCACCTATCTGTTGCCGCAAAATGATTTGGTGAACGTAATGCTGACACTGGCCGCGGAATACGATTTTCGTGTAATCGACTTGTACAATTCGAATCTGCTGGATTCCCATGACGCGGATATCGTGGCAGACTACATGCCGGACGGCGTGCACGCGAACGAGGCGGGCTACAAAATCCTGGCGGAGCACATTGCGGCAGAGATCGTGCGGCAGGAGGAAGCGCAGCCGGAAGGGACGACAGACACTTTGCAGGAGTGATACAGTTGTGGTATAATGTCCACGATAGCAATGAGCAGTGCGTGGACAGAGGATAAACGAGGAGGGGAGCTTGCTCACCGAAGCGTTTATACGAATGGTCACATAGGGCGAATGCCCGTGAGCGAGTGAAACCGCAGGTTTTACGAGCGTGCACTGCGGAGTAACGGCACATCCGAAAGAAGAAAAAAATGGCAGCCAGGAGAAAGGAGAGTATATGGAAATTTTTGATAAGGTGAGTGACAAAGTCATCACAAAGGGAAAAGAGGTAACGGAAAAAGCAAAGGATATCGCGGATATTGCCAACCTGAAAAGAAAGATTGCCGGCTGTGAAGATACGATCCGTAAGAATTATATTGAGCTTGGACGGCTCTATTATGAAAAGCACGGGCAGGCGCCGGAGGCAGATTACGACACATTCTGCTGGGCGATTGCAGATGCCAAAGAAGGCATCGAGGAATTGGAGGAAGAAATCAGAAAAGTGAAGGGAATCTGAACGTCAGCATAAGAAAAATGTCGTATAGAAGATGAAGAAAAGAGGGTGTCACACGATCATCTGACAGGATGATACGGTGGCATCCTCTTTTGTGTTTGCGTGAAAAAACCTGATATTGCTTTGCTGTTACTGTGCAGGCGGTTGTTCTGCAGGTGGCTGCTGCGCCGCCGCCTCCGCCGCTGCCTGTGCTGCAGCCGCAGCTGCAGCTGCGTTTCTCTGGTTGATTTCCGCGCGCTGTGCGTTGATCATATCTTCATAGCCCGGTGTCGCAAAGAAGACTTCGTCGTGAGGACAGAGATTTGTGGTCTGTACGGGGGCGGGTACTTGGGTGACTGATCCGTCTTCGTTTACGACATCTGTCATGGCGTTCGGAGAGCCGCTTTGCAGGGAGGCATCCTCCACCGGGGTCAGTTCCAGTACGCCCTCCACCTTGAAAGGACAGAATTCGCGTGCAGGCAACATGCTGTATTGACAAATTTGCCCCGCGTAATGCACATCGCAGCTCTCCGTGGGCACCGTGCCCTCCGTGAAATATTCTGTGCGCAGCGTGCCTTCACAAAGTGCGGTGGGCAGCTTTCCGGAACGGGAACAGATTGTTGCTGTCACGATGCCGGAAGGGATGGTAAAGGACTCGCTGGGGAGCTCCTCGTGAATCTGAGACATCACTGTCCGCCACAGCTTTTTCGCCAGATTTTTTTCGTCTCCGGTGAGCTTTACATTGTTGTCAAAGCCCGCCCATACGGTAGCGGTGTAGTAGGGGGTATATCCTGCAAACCATACGTCGTTATAATCGGAGGTAGTTCCCGTTTTTCCGGCGATCGCCATATTGCCGAAATTAACGGAACCGCCTGTGCCGCTGGTGACAACGTCTACCATGGCATCCGTCAGAAGATAGGCAGTCGTTTCCTTGATGACCTGCTTGGCATCGGGCAGGGTATTGTCCAAAATAATGTTGCCGTCATGGTCCAGTACTTTTGTATAGAGCTTTGGCTTGATATAAGTGCCGTTGTTTGCAATGCAGGCGTATGCCGCGTTTAACTCCTCATTCGTGACGCCGTGGGTGAGACCGCCGAGCGCAGTCGTCTGCTGGATATCTGAGAAGATTTCGCCGTTAATTTCTTCCCGCTCTACGATGGTGGTAAAGCCGAAATTTTTCAGGTAGTCAAAGCCGAGCTGGGGCGAGACCAGAGTCAGAGTCTTCACGGCGATGATGTTCATGGAATCCCGGATACCGTCCCGCAAAGAGGAAAGACCTCTGTATTCCTCTCCATACCAGTTGGCAACGGGACGACCGTTGGCATAGTTGAAAGGCGCGTCGTTCAAAACATAGGCAAGGGAAAGGCCTGCACTGTCTAAAGCCGGCGCGTAGGCGGACAGTACTTTAAAAGTGGAGCCGGGCTGCCTCACGGTGTCGGTGGCGCGATTTAGGGTACGACTGGCGGTTTTTGTACCGCGGCCGCCCACTATAGCTGCCACACAGCCGGTTTTTTGATCCTCCACCACCAGCGAGACCTGAGGCTGCGGTGTCAGGTTGATATTTTCGCCAAAGACTTCGTCACCGGCTTTCATCACAGCAGCCTTATAGTCTTCGATGTCCTGATAAGCCTCCTCTTGGGACGTATAAATCAGATTGTATTTAGAGGAACGGTTTTCTTTCCAGTAGTTGCGAAACATTTCCGTGCTGACATTTTCCCTGTCGCCGTTCTCGTGTTCGATGGTCAGCTCGTAGTTTAGGTACCATTTGACGTTTGCGGGGAAGTTGCTTTCGTCCGAGAAAGCGTTGTCGCAGATTCTTTGTATTTTCGGATCCTGTGTGGAAAAGATCTGCAGACCGCCGCTGTAGAGCAGGGTGTATGCCTGGGTTTCGTTGTAGCCCTCGGCAATGAGGTCTTCCATGACGTCGTCCGTCAGCGCATCGACAAAGTATGTATTGACGGCATTGTCTTCATTGTTTTCGGAGTTGGCGATCTGAATGCGGGAATAGACGTCGTCAGCCAGAGCTTCATCGTGTTCCTGCGCAGAGATAAAGCCCTGTTCGAGCATATTCTTAAGAACCTTTTCCCGTCGTTTCGCGTTGTCCTCAGGATGGGTAATGGGATTGAGGCGGGAAGGATTCTGCGTAATGGCCGCAATGACTGCACATTCGGATAAAGACAGCTCATTTACGTGTTTGGCAAAATAACGTCTGGAAGCTGCCTCTACGCCCAAAGTATTGGAACCCAGGTTGATGGTGTTCATATAGTTGATCAGGATGGAGTCCTTATCCATGACCTTTTCCAGTTCCAGCGCAAGATACTGCTCCTGGAACTTTCTTTTGAATTTATCCGCGAGAGAATCTTCACTGGTCCAGTCCGTAAAGACATTGTTTTTAAGGAGCTGCTGCGTGATCGTGCTGGCTCCCTCGGAAAATTTGCCGGTCGTCAGACCGATTTTGCCTGCGCGGATGATACCCTTGATATCAATGCCGTTGTGATCGTAGAAACGGGCGTCCTCGATGGCGACAAAGGCATCTTTTAAGTCCTGCGGTACCATATCGCTGGTGACCGGGATACGGTTGGAGTCTTTGGCGATCAGTTTGGCGATCTGGTTGCCCTCGATGTCGTATACAAAGGTGGAAAAGCCTGAAGGCGTCACATCGATGTTGCCGATTTCCGGTGCAGATGCCAGGACGCCTTTGAAAGCGCCGACACCGGCACAGACGCCGATGATGCCGATACCGATCATGGCAACCAAAAACACCTGTACAAAGGTGAAGATGATCTTTCTGCTCCATTTTTTGCCTGTCGCATTGAGCGCGTGCTGCTTTTTGCGAACACCCTTTTTACCGTAGTTCATAATTACCCCTATTCCGAAGCGTTTTACGCTGAGGAACGCGAGCAGAATTTCGAAGTTTTCCGAAGGAATACTTCTTTCTGCATCTGCGATTAAGGAGTTTGTGACGCTTCGACACAAACTCCAGATTGAAAAATCAGCACATCAGTGTGATTTTTCAATCAGCCTCCATGTCATATAGTCATATGAAACAATTATACCCCAAAAATCCATATAAAGGAAGATTTTTATGCTTTCTTAAGAATTGTTTACGATTCTGTACACATTTATACTTGCACTGTCGGAAGAAATGTGCAACGATGTTATACATGGATCAATATGCACCGTATCAGATAATTGAATATGGCGGCACGGGAGAAATCGTGGAGAAAAAATCCCGTTTCATTGCCGACGTACAGGCGGTCAGTACGGAAGAAGAAGCAACTGCCTTTGTAGAGGCGCAAAAAAAGCGCTACTGGGATGCCAGACATCACTGTTATGCCTATATTCTGGGGGAGCAGGGGCAGATTCTGCGTTTCTCTGACGATGGGGAGCCTTCCGGTACGGCGGGCAGACCTATTTTGGAAGTGCTTACGGGCTCGGGCATCCGCAATCTGGTGCTGGTGGTCACCCGTTATTTTGGCGGCACGCTGCTGGGGACGGGCGGGCTTGTGCGGGCATATACCCAGGCGGCGCAGGCGGGGCTTGCAGCCTGTCAGACCGCGACCATGCGTTATGGACACGAACTGACGGTGGAGACGGACTATAACGGAATTGGGAAACTGCAATATCTTCTGGGGCAGAGGGGAATCCCGATAGAAGAATCGACTTATACGGAGCAGGTGAGTATGGTATGCAGGGTTCCCCTGGAGGAGAAAGACGGACTTTTGAAGGAGATCACGGAGGCTACTTCCGGCGCGGCGCGGGTACAGGTCTCGGATCCCTTTTATTATAAGAGTAAGAGCACATGGGAGGAAGCG
This sequence comes from Lachnospiraceae bacterium UBA3282, assembly GCA_002361735.1. Taxonomy (GTDB): domain Bacteria; phylum Bacillota; class Clostridia; order Lachnospirales; family Lachnospiraceae; genus UBA3282. Next base: position 16,878 of record DETS01000041.1, read on the forward strand.
GAGAGGGGTTGATCAGACAGGAGTCTCCGCTGAGAGAGGTGTGCGGAAAGGCGGCGGACGATGGCTGAGAATAAGGAAGTGGAAAAGAAAGCCCAAGAAAACGCAGAAACGATAAACAAAACACCATACGACGACTACTCGGACTTTGGCGTGGAGGAAATCAGGGAGCTTTTGGGGAAGGGGCAGTATACCAGACTGCGGCAGGTCATTCAGGAGTTAAATGATGCGGATATCGCCGATTATATGGAGGATATGGAGGAGGAGGAAGTCATAAAGATTTTCCGTATCCTGCCCAAGGATATGGCGGCGGACGTCTTTTCCTACATGGAGATCGACAGGCAGCAGTTCGTCATCACCTCACTCTCCGATAAGGACGCAGCCCGCATCATCGACAACATGATGTCTGATGACGCGAAAGAGCTGATGGAGGAGATGCCCGCCAATGTGGTAAAACGCCTGATCGCCAACACCAGCGCGGATACCAGAAAGGCAATCAATCACCTGATGCGTTATCCCGAGGATTCTGCCGGCAGCGTGATGACGGTGGAGTATGTGGACTTAAAAGAGCATCAGACGGTGGCGCAGGCGATTGAGCGCATCCGTAAGGTGGGCGTGGACAGCGAGACCATCAATATCTGCTATGTGCTGGACAGCAAGCGGACGTTGGTGGGAACGGTGGCTCTGCGTTATCTGCTGCTGAGTCATCCGAATGCCGTGATCGGCGATATCATGCACCGGAATGTGGTTTCCATTCATACGTTGATGGATCAGGAGGAAGTTGCCAGGCAGTTTAAGAAGTATGAATTTACGGCAATGCCTGTGGTGGATAATGAAGACAGGTTGGTCGGTATCATCACCGTGGACGACGTGGTGGACATTTTGGAGGAGGAGACCACGGAGGATATCGAAAAGATGGCGGCAGTCGTGCCGTCTGATAAACCATATCTGAGAATGACGGTGTTTGACGCATATAAAAAAAGGATTCCCTGGCTGTTACTGTTGATGATCTCGGCGACCTTTACGGGAAAGATCATTACTTCTTTTGAGAGCGAACTGAGCCGTTACGTGGTGCTGACGGCGTTTATCCCCATGCTCATGGATACCGGCGGCAATGCGGGCGGGCAGGCTTCCGCCATCATCATCCGCGGTATTTCGCTGGAGGAGATTGAATTTAGCGACTGGCTTAAGGTGGTATGGAAGGAGATCCGCACGGCGGTTTTGTGCGGATTGACTCTGTCGGTCTGTAATTTTGCGAGACTGATGCTCTTTGACCGGGTGAGTATGCAGGTGGCGTTTGTGGTCTGCCTCACGCTTTTGATGGCAGTTATCGTAGCCAAAATGGTCGGTTCCACCCTGCCCATGCTGGCAAAGAAAATCGGGCTTGACCCGGCGGTGATGGCAAGCCCGTTTATCACGACGATCGTGGACGCAATCTCGCTGCTGATTTATTTCCGTGTGGCGGAAGTAGTGCTGGGGATATGACAGCCCTGCACGCTGTAAATTCACGCGTTAATTTTGTTGTAGCTTGTTTGTGAATTGTATATAATAGATAATAAGATTAAAAAATTAGTCTGTTCTGAATGGAGGAAACTATGCCGAATATTAAGCCAATATCGGATTTGCGAAATTATACAGAGGTGTTGAAAGAGGTGCGGGTGAATCAGCCGGTATATCTGACTCGGAATGGCAGGGGAGCTTACGCGATTGTCGATATGGAGGAGCTTGACCGACTGAAAGCGACGCTTCAGCTTTTGACAAAACTGGAAGAAGGGGAAGAATCCGCCAGAGAAAAGGGCTGGCTGACGGCGGATGAGGTAGAAGCCGCTCTGAGAGTGTAATATGCTTAAAATCATGTATGCGCCGAGAGCACTGGAAGATTTACAGGGAATAAAAACATATATTTCTTACAGATCCTTTTCGGAATCAGCAGTATTTCTGAGGAGGGGGAGGAATACTGGGAGGACTAGCGATACAGAAACCAGCCGGGATGTCAGATGATTCTTAAGAATCATCTGACATCCCGACACTGTTTTTTATTTCTTCGCCGCCGCCGAAATAGCAGCCCTTTTTCTCAGAGTCGGATCCAAAATCTTCTTCCGGATTCTGAGGCTTTCGGGCGTCACTTCCAACAGCTCGTCGGTGTCAATAAATTCAAGCGCCTGCTCCAAGCTCAACACCTTGGGCGGTGTGAGACGCAGGGCCTCGTCCGCGGAGGAGGAACGGGTGTTGGTAAGCTGTTTTTTCTTGCAGACATTCAACTCGATGTCCTCGCCTCGTCCGTTCTGTCCGACGATCATACCGGAGTAGACTTTTTCACCCGGTCCGATAAAGAGGGTGCCGCGCTCCTGCGCATTGTAGAGCCCGTAGGTGATGGCTTCGCCCGCTTCAAAAGCGATGAGGGAGCCCTGCTTACGGTACTGGATATCGCCTTTGTAGGGACCGTAGCCGTCAAAGATGGTGTTCATGATGCCGTTTCCTTTGGTATCGGTCATAAATTCGCCGCGGTAGCCGATCAGTCCTCTGGAGGGGATGGAAAATTCCAGACGGGTGTAACCGCCGGATGCCATGCCCATGTTTTTCAGTTCGCCTTTTCGCTGGCTTAATTTTTCAATCACAGTCCCGGAAAATTCTTCGGGCACATCCACATAACACAGTTCCATCGGCTCGGTCTTCTTGCCGTTTTCATCGGTTTTATAAAGCACTTCCGCCTTGCTGACGGCAAACTCATAGCCTTCCCTGCGCATATTTTCGATCAGCACGGAGAGGTGCAGCTCGCCGCGCCCCGAAACCTTGAAGGCTTCCGTGGTGTCGGTCTCCTCCACCCGCAGGGACACATCCGTATTTAGTTCCTTGAACAGGCGGTCGCGCAGATGGCGGCTGGTCACGTATTTGCCTTCCTTGCCCGCAAGGGGGGAGTCGTTGACGATAAAGTGCATGGCAATCGTCGGCTCCGAGATTTTCTGGAAAGGAATCGGCTGCGGATTGTCGGGAGAGCAGAGGGTGTCGCCGATGTGGATGTCCGCAATACCGGAAATCGCTACGATGGCGCCGATATTGGCTTCTTTTACCTCCACTTTGTTCAGACCGTCATACTCGTAAAGCTTGCTGATCTTTACTTTTTTCATTTTATCGGGGTCGTGGTGGTTGACGATGACCACTTCCTGATTGACTTTGACAGAGCCGTTATCCACCTTGCCGACGCCGATCCGTCCCACATACTCGTTGTAGTCGATGGTGCTCACCAGAAGCTGGGTGCCCGCGTCGGGATCGCCCTGGGGCGCGGGGATGTGCTCGATAATGGTGTCAAAGAGCGGGGTCATGTCTCCGCCCTTTACCGTAAGCTGGGTGGTGGCGGTGCCGGTCTTGGCGGAAGCATAGACGAAGGGGCAGTCAAGCTGCTCGTCGCTGGCATCCAGATCCATGAAAAGTTCCAGCACTTCATCTACGACCTGAATCGGTCTCGCCTCGGGGCGGTCGCACTTGTTGATGCAGACGATCACGGCAAGATCCAGCTCCAGCGCCTTTTTTAAGACAAATTTCGTCTGGGGCATGGGTCCCTCGAAGGCATCCACCACGAGAATAACGCCGTTTACCATTTTCAGCACGCGCTCCACCTCGCCGCCGAAATCCGCGTGGCCCGGAGTGTCGATAATATTGATCTTGGTGCCTTTGTAAGTAACGGCAGTATTTTTAGAAAGGATCGTGATGCCGCGCTCCTTCTCAATGTCATTGGAGTCCATGACGCGTTCCGCCACTTCCTGGTTCTCCCGAAACACACCGCTTTGCTTGAGCAGCTCATCCACCAGCGTGGTCTTGCCGTGGTCAACGTGGGCGATGATTGCGATATTTCTCACATCTTCTCTTGTCTGTATCATATTGTACCTCTCGAATTTTCCTGTTTATGAGCCCTGAATTAGTCCTCGACGATTATAGCACTTACTCCCCTTTCTTGCAAGGGGAGCGGGCAAAGCTCGCAATTCCCTTTGTTTTTTCGGATATAGGATTTGATTTCAAAGGTCAGTTCCACCAAAATCCTTTGATGGATTATCGCAGGCGTCGTCAGCATAAACATTTCGCCGTCGATCAGTTCCGCCCGTTCTCCGTCAGGGAGCGCCTCAATATCCGCGACAGTGTACCTTTTTCCACCCTTGATCATGACAAATCGTTCCTCTCTTTTGTTTCGTGCAGCATCCATAATAATTGTTCTCCTTTTCCGCAGAAGAATCCTGTTTCTTGGCAAAGGATGCTTTGAAATAAAGTAAAGTTTGTCCGGAATCTCCTGCTTTTATGATTGTTAATGGGTTAAAAGCATAGAAATTCTGAAACTTAGAATATTAGAAAACAAAGAATATTAGTTATCAGGAAAATGTTATGCTTTGTACACAGTATAAAATAGAGATACGTAGTTGTCAAGAACGAAATACCGATGATCGCGCGGCTTTTGCGCGACTCCTTACAGTTCTATTTCCCTCAAAAATCTTATATATTGATACTACAATGAATATCAGGGCTGTGACCTTTTGAAAAGGGTCCTGAAATACAGATAGAATGCAGCAGAATGGAGGAAAACATGACGGATAAGGTGATTGAAAACAACCAGGTGGCGGTGATGGGGGAGATCGTGAGCGACTTCTCGTTCAGCCACGAGATTTTCGGAGAGGGCTTTTATATGGTGGATATCAGCGTGGATCGACTAAGTGAGTCAACTGATATCATACCGGTGATGGTCTCTGAGCGTCTGATCGACGTAAATGAGGACTATAAGGGCATGAAGATCTGCATCACAGGGCAGTTTCGTTCCTACAACAGGCATGAGGAGAGGAAAAACAGGCTGGTGCTCTCCGTTTTTGCCAGAGAGATCGAGTTTGTGGAGGAAATCGGGGAGGGAGCCAAGACCAATCAGATTTTTCTGGACGGTTATATCTGTAAGGCGCCCATCTATCGCAAGACACCGCTGGGACGCGAAATTGCCGACCTTTTGCTGGCAGTGAACAGACCCTACGGAAAATCGGACTACATACCCTGCATTTGCTGGGGAAGGAATGCAAGGTTTGCCAGCAGCTTCGAGGTGGGAAGCCGCTGCGCGATCTGGGGCAGGATACAGAGCCGCGAATATATGAAAAAACTGTCTGAGGAGCAGTTGGAGAGAAGGATCGCCTATGAAGTTTCCGTCAGCAAGCTGGAGCTGGTGGAGGAGGAATAGGACTTGCGCGAAGCAGATGATTGTGCTAAGATGAAGCGAAGCGGAATCGAGCTTGCACTGCGGAGTACAAGGAGTACAATGTGTAGATATTATACGAGGTATTTATATGGGAAAAGGCATGATTCAGATCTATAGCGGAGAAGGTCATGGTAAGTCACCGGCTGCGCTGGGCCGTGCGGTTCAGACAGCCTGCGAGGGAGAGTACGTCGTCATTATCCAGTTTTTAAAAGGCCGGGGGCTTGTGGAGTCGGAGTTTGTGAAGCGTTTGGAACCTGAGATCAAGATTTTCCGTTTTGAGAAGTCGGAGGAGGATTTTTCCAAACTCTCCGACGAGAGGAAAGCAGAGGCGTGCGGTAATATCCGAAACGGCTTGAATTTTGCCAAGAAAATCCTCAATACGGGTGAATGTTCCCTGCTCATTTTAGATGAGGTACTGGGGTTGATCGATAACGGTATCATCACAGTGGAGGAGCTGAAAAACCTCCTTGCCGGAAAGCCGGAAGAAATGGATATCATTATGACGGGTATCACCATAAACGACGAGGTCTGTGCATTGGCGGATCAGGTGACGAAGGTGGAGACCATGCTTTACAAGATATGGGATTGACACGGGAGTATCCTGGTGCTATGATGAACCTAATTACATAAAGTAAGATAGAGGTTGCGTTTTCTATCAGTACGGGCAGGGATGTGTCAGGCACAGAGGAAATGCCCCGAAAGGAGGAGACGCCGAAAGGAAAAACGCCCTGAACGTTTTTACCTTGGGCGTGCAGTTAAGAGCTGTACGACTGTCATCGATTCGATGGGGCGCTATCAGGTAAGAGAAAGTAAGCTGACCCTGTGCGGTCAGCTTTTTCGGTATAAGCAGAGTCAGAAGATGACGCAGGCAGGATGTATGCTGGCATGCAAGACTGCCTGAGGCAGCTTATGACGAGCAACGCGAATGAGAGATGCGAAGCATCTCGAATCTGCTTATACAAAACAGAAAGGAGAATATCATGGCAATTTTCAAGGGCGCGGGCGTGGCGATCGTCACCCCGTTTCAAAAGGACGGCAGCGTAAACTATGACAAATTTGCGGAACTGATCGAGTTTCAGATCGAGGGCGGGACGGATGCCATCATCGTCTGCGGCACTACGGGAGAATCCTCCACACTGACGCACGAGGAGCATCTGGATGTGATTCGTTTCTGCGCGGAGCGTGTAAAAGGCAGGATTCCCGTGGTAGCGGGTACGGGCTCCAACTGCACCGAGACGGCGATCTATCTCTCGCAGGAGGCGGAGAAGTTCGGCGTGGACGGTCTGCTTTTGGTGTCGCCCTACTATAATAAAGCGACGCAGAACGGGCTGTATGCGCATTATAAAAAGATAGCGGATTCCGTGAAGCTGCCGATCATCCTCTACAATGTGCCCAGCCGCACGGGCTGCAACATCCTGCCGCAGACGGTGGTCAGGCTCTGCACGGAGGTATCCAATATCGCAGGTGTCAAGGAAGCCAGCGGCAATATCTCTCAGATTGCAAAGGTAAAAGCGCTTGGCGGCGACAAGGTGGATCTTTACTCCGGAAACGACGATCAGATCACGCCGATCCTTTCTCTGGGCGGCATTGGGGTGATTTCCGTGCTCTCGAACGTTGCGCCGAAACAGACACATGAGATCTGTCAGAAGTTTTTCGACGGCGATGCGGCGGGAAGCGCGGCCGAGCAGCTGCGGGCGATCGATCTTGTCGAAGCGCTGTTCTGCGAAGTGAATCCGATCCCCGTAAAGGCGGCCTTGAATCTGATGGGAAAGGAAGTGGGCGGTCTGCGGATGCCTTTGTCCGAGATGGAGCCTGCGAATGTGGAGCGGCTTAAGAAAGCGATGCAGGAGTACGGCATCCTGTAATATAAAAATGTATGATAGAAGGAGGCAGATTGAAAAATAAGTCTGATGACCTTATTTCTCAATCGCAAAAATGCTCCGATAGGGAGGTAACTATGACAAAAGTAATCATGCACGGCTGCAACGGCAAAATGGGGCAGACCATTTCCGCTTTGATCGCGGCCGATGACGAGATAGAGATCGTGGCAGGCGTGGACGCCAGAGACGAGGGAAAAAACCCATATCCCGTTTTTTCATCGATCGGTGAATGTACGGTGGCGGCGGACGCACTCATCGACTTTTCCACGGCGGCGGCGGTGGATGGTCTGCTCGACTATTGCGCGGACAAAAATCTGCCCTGTGTTTTGTGTACGACGGGGCTTTCCGAGGCACAGCTTGCAAAGGTGGCGGAGACCTCAAAGAAGGTGGCAGTCCTTAAATCCGCCAATATGTCCCTCGGTATCAATATGCTCTTAAAATTGTTAAAGGAGGCGGCGCAGACGCTTGCCCCCGCAGGGTTTGATATCGAAATCGTGGAAAAGCATCACAACCAGAAGCTGGATGCGCCCAGCGGCACGGCGCTTGCGCTGGCGGATTCCATCAATGAGGAGATGGGAAAAAGCTATGAGTATGTTTATGACAGGAGCCGGGTCAGACAGAAGCGGGACGCGAAGGAAATCGGTATCAGTGCGGTTCGCGGCGGCACCATTGTCGGCGATCACGATGTGATCTTTGCGGGCGCGGACGAGGTGGTCACCTTTTCCCACAGGGCGTATTCCAAGGCGGTGTTTGGCAAAGGCGCGATCCAGGCGGCAAAATTCTTAAAGGGGAAACCCGCGGGAATGTATGATATGGCGGATGTGATCGGATAGACTCTGCCACGATGGGAGAGTTTAAAAACGTCCGTATGACAGACAAAAGATAGAACAAAACACAAGATGCGGGGGAATCCATGGACGATTTAGAATTAAAGTATCTGAAAAGTTTATCAAAACAATATCCGACGATCGCGGCGGCTTCCACGGAGATCATCAATCTGCAGGCGATTTTAAATCTCCCAAAGGGCACCGAGCACTTTATGACGGATATCCACGGAGAGTATGAGCAGTTTAATCATATCCTCAAAAACGGCTCCGGTTCGGTGCGGCGAAAGATTGACGAGGAATTTGGCAATACCTTAAGCATCAAGGATAAAAAGAGCCTGGCGACCCTCATTTACTATCCGCAGGAAAAGCTGGATATCGTGATGGAGCAGGAGGATGAAACTTCCATCGAAGACTGGTATAAGATCACGCTGCACAGGCTGGTGCAGATCACCAAGCGGGTCTCGTCAAAGTATACCCGTTCCAAAGTGAGAAAGGCGCTGCCGAAAGACTTTTCTTATATCATCGAGGAGCTGATCACGGAGAAGGCGGAAATTCAGGATAAGGAAGCTTACTACAACGAGATCATTCACACCATTATCCGTATCGGACGGGCGCCGGAGTTCATTGTGGCACTCAGTAACCTCATTCAGCGGCTGGTCATCGACCATCTGCACATCGTGGGGGATATCTTTGACAGAGGACCGGGTCCCCATATTATTCTGGATACGCTCTGCGATTATCATTCGGTGGATGTGCAGTGGGGAAACCATGATATCGTGTGGATGGGCGCGGCAAGCGGTCACTTAGCCTGCATTGCCAATGTGATCCGTATGGCAGCGCGCTACGGGAATCTCGATACCCTGGAGGAAGGCTACGGCATCAATCTGATTCCGCTGGCCACCTTTGCGCTCGACGCTTATAAAGATGTGGACTGCGAGGCCTTTGCCATCAAGTACAATACGGATTACGATACCAAAGACTTAAGCCTTGACATGAAGATGCACAAAGCGATCTCCATCATCCAGTTTAAGCTGGAGGGGCAGCTGATCATGCGGCGTCCCGAATTTGCCATGCAGGAGAGGCTGCTCCTCAATCATGTCGATTATGAGAATAAGGCGCTGGTGCTGGACGGGGTCTCTTATCCCATGAAGGATACAGAGTTCCCGACGGTAAACAGAAAGCGCCCTTACGAGCTGACCGCGGAGGAGGAACAGGTGATGGAGCGGCTCAGACATGCTTTTGTCAAGTGCGAGAAGCTTCAAAAGCATGTGCGCTTCCTTTTTTCCAAGGGTGGTCTCTACAAAGTCTATAATTCCAATCTGCTCTACCATGGCTGTGTGCCCATGGACGAGGAGGGGAATTTTAATAAGGTCAACGTTTACGGGGAGGAGTACAGCGGCAAGGCGCTCTACGACGTGTTGGAACACTATGCGAGAAAGGGCTATTACTCCCACGATCTTCAGGAAAAACTGAAAGGACAGGATATCATCTGGTATATCTGGGCGGGACCCAATTCTCCGGTGTTCGGCAAGGATAAGATGGCTACCTTTGAGCGGTATTTCCTCGCGGATGAGGAGCTTAGAAAGGAGCGGAAGAACGCCTATTACAGACTGCTTGACAGCGAGATGGTGGTGAACCGCATCCTGCAGGAATTTGGACTGGATGAGACCTGTTCCCACATTGTCAACGGTCATGTGCCGGTGGAGAGAAAAAAGGGAGAGTCGCCCGTGCACTGCGGCGGCAAGCTCCTTGTCATAGACGGCGGTTTCTCGAAAGCATATCAGGATAAGACCGGGATCGCGGGTTACACACTGGTGGTCAACTCTTACGGGATGCGTCTGGTGGCGCATGAGCCCTTCGAGTCCACGGAATCGGCGATCAGGCAGGAATCGGATATCTTTTCGGATTCCTTTATCTTAGAGACTACGGCATTGCGTCAAAAAATCTCTGACACGGAGATCGGCGCGGAACTGCGGGAGAGAATCCATCAGCTGGAAGAACTCTTGCAGGCATACAGAGACGGTATTTTGATTGAAAAAAGCTAAAAAAGAGTTCTCGGGGATTGCCTCGGGAACTCTTTTACGGTAATGGGAAATTGTGAAATTTCCCGTTATCGCGCTTTGTTTGATGCGCCGGTATTGCCTGTGCCGGTGACGTCATCCACCATGTTTTCCACGCCGGAAGCCGCATCGTCGATGATATCGGATGCCGCGTTTCCCGCGTCGTCGATCGCGTCGCCAACGTCGTCCGCGATAGAGCCGTTGCCTGTTGTGCTGTTTCCGTCATAATCTCCGGCGGTCACATCATTGACATTGTCGGTGTTGTTCAGGTCGTCCGTGCCTGTCGTGGCGCCGCTTGTCGTACCTGCTGTACCGGCAGCGTCTGTGCCTGTCGTACCGGTGCCGTTCGTGCCTGTCGTGCCGGTGCCGTCTGTACCTGTCGTACCGGTGCCGTTTGCGCCTGTCGTACCGGTGCCGTTTCCGTCTGTCATGCCGGCATCGTTCGTGATGCCCGTACCGGTATCACCGTTGTCTGCAGCGGCGCCGTTGCCGCAGGCGGTCATTACGGTCATACTCAGTACCATGAGAGAGACCAAAAGAATCTTTTTCATAATTTCCTCCATTCCGAAGCAAAATGCTCCTGATAGAAATGCTTGCTGAAATCAGAACAGAATGTTTGGAAAACTTCCTGTTCTTATGTTATTATGTCAGGTAGAAAGTAAATTATGCGCTGGAATTTTTGTGCTGATAAGTTGAAAAAAGAGGGGCATGATAATCATATGAAATTCAGACCTTGTATCGATATCCACAACGGAGCCGTCAAGCAGATCGTGGGCGGCAGCCTTATGGACGCGCAGGATGCGGCGCAGGAAAATTTTGTATCAAAACAGGACGCCGCTTTTTATGTGGCTCTCTACAGGGGCCGCGGCATAGAAGGAGGACATGTCATTCTCCTGAACGCAGAGTCTTCTCCTTATTATGAGGAGACGAAAAAGCAGGCGCTTGCGGCTTTAAGAGCATATCCGGGAGGACTGCAGGCGGGCGGCGGCATCACACCGGAGAATGCGGGGGAATTTTTGGACGCGGGAGCGAGTCATGTGATTGTCACCTCCTATGTATTTCAGGATGGGAAAATACAGGATGATAAGTTATGTAAACTTGTGGAAGCGGTGGGGAAAAACCGTCTGGTACTGGATCTTTCCGTGCGCCGGCGGGACGGACATTACTATATTGTGACCGACAGATGGCAGAAATATACTTCGGTGGAGCTGACGGAGCAGACGCTTAATGCGCTTGCCGAAAGCTGTGATGAATTTTTGATCCATGCGGTGGATGTGGAGGGAAAGGCGTCGGGCATCGAAGAACCGGTGGCTGCGCTTTTGGGAAGCTGGGGCAGGCGTCCCGTTACCTATGCGGGCGGTGTGCACAGCTTTGACGACTTGGATCGTTTGAGAGAACTGGGGCAGGACAGGGTGGATGTGACCATCGGCAGCGCGCTTGATCTCTTTGGCGGTTCCATGCCCTTTGAGGAAGTGCTGCGTTATGTAGGCTGATCTCATTTCCGCGTCGGGACAACGTGGAGAAGACAAGAAAAAAACCTGCCGTGATCGACAGGTTTTTCTTCTTCTCTAATCCGTTACAACAATAGCTGATTCTAAATAAGATTCCTTACTCTATTTTCAGAACATGATATTTAAGAACAGGCACATCGTGATATTGATTATCGAAGCCATAATAAGCGAAACGCTTCTTATAACTTTGTAACGTTTACAGCCTGAGGTCCCTTCTCACCGTTTACTACTTCGTACTCAACCTCAGCGCCCTCCTCGAGGGACTTGAAACCTTCCATGTTGAGACCGGAGTAGTGAACGAATACGTCGTTACCCTGCTCGTCAGAGATGAAGCCGTAGCCCTTCTGGTTGTTAAACCACTTTACTGTACCTTTGTTCATTGTGATACCTCCAAAAATGATGAAAAATATATTGATACAACATTGTTAGGATAGCATATATCTGATTAAATGTAAAGCGTTGTTTTGAAAAATGTTTTTTGAGTTTTTTTTGACGAAAAATAAATTTTATGTAAACAAAGATTGCCAGCTGTTGTCGATATATGGTATACTTTCTGATAGGAAAGAAGTGCTATGGGGGTATTTTTTTGACAGAAGAAAAAAAGCGTGGCAGGAAGTACAATTATACCCTGATGCTTTTTGCGGATTCCAGGGAGGGAAATATCAGACAGCTGTGGATCGATTCGGTGGTGGTGGAGGTCGTCGCCGCGCTGCTTGCCGTCATTATGATTGCGCTTGCCGTTATCTGCTTTCGGAGAGGCGAGGCGCTTGCCGTGCTGCGGGAGACGAGCGCCGGACAGACGCAGCGCATTCAGGCGCTGGAGAAAGAAAACGGGGAGCTGATCACCAAGGCACGGGAGCTTACCGTCAAGCAGAAAGAGCTTTCGCAGAAAGTCATTGTCCTCAGTGACACCATCAATCGAAAGGTGGATGAGGAGGAAGCGAATGAAGCCAAAGAGGCGAAGGCGCGTATGCCCATCGGTTTTCCGATGACTTCCTCCGCATCGGTGGAGCTGGTGGATGCGGAAGAACCTATGGTAAAGCTGACGGGCGCGGAATCCGGAAATATCGTGGCAGCGGGGGGAGGTATTGTGGAGTCGATCACCAGCGACAGTGGGTATCTTCACTGTGTCAGGATCGATCACGGTAACGGGTACACCAGCATTTACCGCAATGACGGGGATGTGAGGGTAAAGGAGGGGGTCGAGGTCGTCCGCGGTTCGATCCTCTATGTGATCGACGAGGACAACACAGAACTCGGCTATCAGATTCTTTATGAAAACAAATATATGGATCCCATGGAATTGCTAAACATCAACGGTTAAAAAACACTTGTCAGAGAACGCCAAAAAATATATAATATATGGGCAAAGAGTGACGGAAGGCACAGGAGTTAAAGCGGATAAATGACGATCAACTTGGAAGATCTTCTAAACAGTATTAAGGAGAGTGTAGACAGGATAGATTATATCAAGGCGGAAGACATTCCTGATATCGAGCTCTATATGGATCAGGTGACGACCTTTATGGGGGCACACCTGAAAAATACGACCAGGAATCCCGAGACGGATAAGATCCTGACCAAGACGATGATCAACAATTACGCGAAGAATGATCTGCTGCCCTCACCGTCCAAAAAAAAATATACCAGAGATCATGTACTTCTTTTGGTCTTTATTTACTATTATAAAGGCATCCTGTCGATCAGCGACATTCAGGAACTTCTCAAGCCGATTACGGAACGTTTTTTTGCAAACGGCGAAGCGTTTGATCTTTCCGGCGTGTATGAGGAAGTATTTGGGTTAGAGCAGGAACAGAAAGATGCCTTAAAGGCGGATGTGGAGGAAAAGTTTCGGATTGCTCAGGGAACTTTCGAGGATGCGCCGGAGGATACCCGTGAATTTCTCAAAATTTTTTCTTTCATCTGCATGCTTGGCTTTGACGTTTATGTGAAAAAGCTGTTGATCGAAAAGATGTTGGATGGTCTCGCGGACAGCAAAGGAAAGGAAAAAACGAAAAAAGGGAGAGACCGGGAGGAAGAATGAAATGGGAGCGATTCAGAGATTTGAGGACTTGACGAGCAAGGGATTTGATGTAAAGGAAGGCATCAAACTTTGCGGCGGCGATGAGGAAATCTACATGGAAGTGCTCTGGGCAGCCATGGAGGAAGGAAAAGAAAAGATTCCGCTGATACGCAGCGTCTATGATCAGAAGGATTATGAACGTTATCGTATCGAGGTGCACGGCTTGAAAAATGCCATGCGGTCCATCGGCGCCACCTATCTTTCGGAGTTGGCGGCACAGCAGGAAGTTGCGGTAAAGAAGCGTGATCTTGCGGCAATGGAGATCGGCGTGGAAGAATTGCTGACCCAGTATCAGTTCGTGGAGGATGCTCTGAAAGAACTGTTGGGCGAGGGATGATTGAATAATAAAGAATAGTTTACATAATACGAAGATGCCCGGTCTGTGTGCCGGGCATCTTCGCGTTATGCCGGGGATGCTTCTTTAGTGTGCCGCTTTCTCGGCGAAAGAGGTATCCACCAGATCCGCATAGGGAACCCTGCCGTCCAGCTCACCGGCTTCCTCCAGGATGTTTTCCAGAAGCGTGAAGCTGTCTTCCGAAAAGATCAGATCGGATTTCCAGGTGTCCTGAGCCGCATATCTGCCGACGATGGTCTCGATGGTGGCAAGATCCGTTTCCGCAAACTGAGGCGAGATCACTTTGGCGATCTCAGCGGGTGTGTGTGTCTGCACATAATCCATGCCTTTTTGCAGCGCTCTCGTGAAGGCTTCGATCACCGCGGGATTTTTTTCCAGATAACTTTTTTTGACGGAGAAGGCGGTGTATGGTACATAACCCGAATCTTCGCCGAGGGAGGCGACGACGTAGCCGTCTCCTTTTGCCTCCAGTGAGGTCGCGTGCGGCTCGAACTCAACGGTATACGCCGTTTACTACTCCAATTCTGTGAGAAAAGAAAAGCCGCTGATCTTATGGGTTTCCGGATCCACATCAATGCGTTTGATGGTGCCTTTCCAAAATGTCTGCTTGTGCTGTTTATCCAGAGTGGCGTAAAGCTCCTGCCAGTTACCGCTAAAAGTTGTGATTAGATGACGGTATGCACTGAGAGGTGTCACCTTTTCCTGATGCTCGGATTCTGTAATCTTTTTTTCAAGCTGTTCGTACTGCTCGTCATAGTAGCTTTCTGTGATTCTTCCCTTTTGAAAAAGAATGTTCAGGCGCTCCAGTTCCTTGCGGATTGCGCCGATATCGTGGGAGTCTGCCTGCTGTTTCGCCTTAAACTGTACTTGGGCGATCTCCTGCTCCAATCTGGAAGAAACGTGAGTCAGCATATAATCTTCGATTTTATGCTCCAACAGGCTGGCGCCGCCGTGACGTCCGAATTTGTTCCCGCACCGGTATTTTATGTATATGCTCTCCCCGCCGTTCTTAAGCTTCTGTTTCTTGCGATACCCTGTAAAATTGTTGCCGCAGACAGGACACTTAATCAGCGAGGAAAAGATGTAGGGATCGTACCGACCGGCTGTATAGACTTTGGTGGTAGTAATCTGCCTGAACTGCTGGAACTCTGCCCATGTGATGTAGGGCTCACAGTAGTTAGTGTTATCTTTATCACGACCGGCGTAGGTTTCATTCTTAAACAGGCGGTCGACCTTATTGCAGGAAGGGGCACGGTCGCCGTATTTTGCCTGCAGGTAGTGGTAAGTGCCCCTGATCGAGTAACAGGAGCGGTAATGATCGTAGGCGTCCTCTACGATGTCAGAGACAGCCTCATCCTTCACAAGGCGGTTATTGACCACCTTGTAGCCGTAACAGGCGCACATGCCGCTGGTAACCTCACCGATAGACCTCTTATAGTCCAGCACAGCCTTGATGCGCTCAGAGGTGCGGTCACACTCCGCTTGGTTGACGGAGAGCATGATGTTGATGACCATCTGTCCGTTGGCGGTGGAGGAGTCGTAGTTTTCAAAGATGGTCTTCCAGTAACAGTGGTGAGTCTGAAGAATTTCCTCAGTGATATTGTAGTCCTTGATGTTGCGGAACCACCTGTCCAACTTGGTGACGAGGATCATGTCGATCTTATCCTGTTCTACGTCCCTCAGAAGCCGCAGGAGACCCTTACGGTGCTTCATCGGCTTACGGGCGGAGATTCCCTCATCTGCATAGCAATCAACGATCGTGAGGCCGTTGTGCTCTGCGTACTCAGTAAGGGCGCGCTTCTGGGCGGGGAGGGAGAGACCGTTGAGGTGCTGCTCCTCGGTGCTGACACGGATGTAGATGGCACAGCGTTTGACTTTGTTTATATCCATGGAATCACCTGCCTTTCTTAGCTCCGAAAACTGTGATGTATCAAGGTTTTTTCACATCCCTTTTTGAATCAGGAGAGGGATGCTTTTGTTGTGGGAAGAAATTATATATGATATAATTTATACGTTACCGCCCCTAGACTGGTGCAGAAAGGGGGTGTGCTACTTAATGGAAATACTTGCTTCGTTTTTAGTCGCTGTTGCGGCTGGTGTGGCTTGCCACTACATCATCAAATGGTTAGACAGCGATGAATAGTCGGTAACTAGCCTATGGGCTTAAGCCTTCCCATTGCCGAAATTAGGAATAGAAAACCCCCAGAGGTGACGCTCCGGGGGTTTTCGTTGTGCTACATGGAAGCACTTGCTTCTTTTTGCCTACAGGCATTATAGCATATGCAAAAAAGGATTGCAATATCCCGGAAATTATTGGAGTATCATTCAATTTCTATTCAAGTGCCATTACTTTCGTAGATGATATTATTAGTCATGGTAGAACACTATAATCATAGCTTTTGCATCACCCTACCCAGACACCATACATACAGTTAATATCCATTAGCCTCAGCGCCATAAACCGCCTGTTCATGAGTAAATCCTTCGTACTCCAACTGCTCGATCAGACCATCTCTTGAGAAAGAAGAAAATTCTAAATAGGATTTTGCCTTTTCAACCGCCTGTTCGTTCCAATCTGCGCCACAATTATCCGCAGCAAACACGGCATCCTCATGTGAATATTGTTCGTATTCAAGCTGCGAGATCAATCCGCTGTAAGAGAATGCGGAGAAGTCAAGATAGCTTTTTGCCTGCTTTAAGGCATTCGCCTGCCCGGTGGTTAATTCACCAATACTTTCTCCTTCACTGTCTACGTAAGAATCATTGGTTTTTTCTAATATTTCAACAATTTTAGCATTTTCTATGGAAAAAGAAAGCGATCCGCAGTCTCCTTTACCAGAGACAACGATTAAATCGTCTTCTTTCAATTCAGCAATCTGGTTTATAGTTTCGTCGTCTTTCGCATAACACTGAACTCCGACAAATGTAAATTCGGTGTCATGTCCTAAACATACATAAGTCATTCCCATAATATCAGTGCCGACGCTTTGTACTTTTCCGGTTACTTTTAACATTTTTCCGTCATACGTCTGTTTGCATTTTACCTGATTTTCATTGTAGGCATCTATCAACTCTGTGGACGTTACAGATGTATATTCTTCAGAAACGACAGGTTTTTCTTTTTTTGGAGCAGAGTCTTTCTTTTCTACTGTTTCGTGTTCGTCTGTATCGTCAGCACTGTTCTGCACAACATTCGGACTTTCTACACTGACGGTATCCTTTTCAGCAGTTGAATCATCTTCTCCGACTGAAACGGCTAATATAAGCCAAAATGCGCAAATAAACAACGAAACGATTGACAATACCTTTTTCTTCCCGTCTTTTCTGAATAAATCAATAACGGCAAGAATGATTCCGATAAAGAAAGTGATTCCGAGGATAGAAAATATAAGTGCAGCGATACTGAGACCAGAAATTTTGGCAGGCTCATGTATGTATGCGCGAATTGGCTGCGCGGCCATATTGGGCTGATATGTATTATTTTGTTGATACGAGTTATTTGGTTGTTGTGAATTATTTGGCTGCGGTGCAGTGTTTGGCTGATATTGTACGTTGCTCTCGGTTTTTTTCCCGCCATCAAATCCTATCGGAAACCCGCAGTTTGGACAGTTGCTTGCAAGATCGCTTATTTCCTTTCCACATTCAGGACATTTGATCAGTGCCATAGTAAAATTCCCCTTTCTTTTGCATATGAATTGTTTTTGTTACCTTATGATTTTAAGCTATTCACCACCCTTCCCATGCACAGCGATTCTTCCGTCAGAGGAATATCGCCATAGCCTTTATTCAAGGAGATCAGTTTGCCATCCCCTAGTTTTTTTACATATGCCTGCCCATTCACATTGAAGATGCCGATTTCTCCGACATTGACCTCACAGGCAGGCTCAACCAGCAGGATGTCCTTATCGTGGTAGAGCGGCTCCATGCTGTGCCCGTTCACCTTTACGGCGTAGGCGACGCGGCGGTACTGAGGTCGATCCGGCACGGTGATGCGCTCTGTGTATACATCATCAAAGATGACCTCACCGGCACCAGCTGAAACGCTGTGAAAGTATTGGAGGATACGACCCTGTGAGTCAGAGTCAGTGACCTCAACGACAGTAGCAGTTGCCTGTTTGAGTTGCTTCACACGCTCAGTTTCCTGATTCAATATGTAGGATACTGTGTCCTGTCCATGTTGATCAAGATCGCGGTAGCGCTTAATCATATTGTATTCAGACAAAGTCACATCATTTTTCTTTTCTGGAAGCTTTACGGCGTCTTGGAATAAATAATTTGCATCAACATTCAAAGCTTCCATTAGTTTATAAATAATTTGCTCTTTTGGATGACTGGTCTCCTTTTCGTAATTTGTAATAGCAGAACCCGTCACACCGACGATATTTCCCAATTCGATTTGTGTCAAGCCGAGGTTTTCACGAGCTTCTTTTATTCTATAGCCAATTCCCATAGTGATACCCCCTCAATTGTGTATAAACAATATACCTCATAAATCTTCAAAAGTAAATACAAAAACTAAAGAAAATTGAGAAAACAGTATTGACAGCTCAAGAATCTTGATATATCATAAAGCAGAACTCAAGAATAATTAGGAGGGAGGTAAAAAACTTGAACTCTATTGTGGCGCCGAATGTAGAGGCAATAATTACGAAAAAGTGTTTGAAGCAAAGTGCTGTGGCAGAAAAGGCAGGATATTCAAAGCAGCAGTTTAACGCCATGTTGAGAGGAAGGCGGGTCATACGGGATGTTGATGTGATGAAAATCATGCTGGCGCTTGAAGTAGATGCCAATGAGCTGTTTAGGCTATCAGAGAAGGAGGTAGGAGGGAGGTGAGGATAGTGAAATTTGAACAAGTTGACAGTTTGATTGATGTCCTGGCAGAGGATATCACAAAAAAAGTTGAGAATGGAAGGTGTGAATATAAGGAGGAAATCGCAGAAAAAACAAAGGCTCTCGCAGCTTTAATAGAAGCAAGAGCCTCGCTGAACTAGCGTTTTTTCACGCTAAGTTCAGCAATCTTGTCGAAAATTGCCTGCATAAAATCAGCAACATCTTTTCCACCATCCGCATTGATAGGAAGATTAGTGTTTGACAATCTTGAGACAGTGATTTCGACAGTTTTATCGATAATTTCGGGGTTATTCATATTGAAGGCTCCTTTCTTTTTACTTGGGTGAGGCAACACCCTGTAGTCAAATTATAGGAGAAACAAAAGAAAATGGCAAGGCGTACAAACAGTACCACATAGGATGTAACGGAGGTGAAGCATATGGAAAAACAGAAAGTTGCACCGGTGCAACAGGAACACGATATGGAGATAACGGATAAGCGCTTTGAGGCTATGAAGGATCTGCTGCTCCGTCTGTATGCGGATCAGATCGGCATGGAGGTTGCAAGCGTGACCGTGCGGCCTGCAACAAAGGAAGATACCGCGTAAGCGGTATCAGGAGGGACAAGCTTATGGGCATAGAAGAGAAGAAGGCGTTCAGAGCAAAACAGCTTCGTTACAAAAAGCCAATTTCAAGATGCCTAAATCTCGAACATATACAGAGTGAGATATGGGATATGATCTCCGCATGTGAGGATATCCATTGGTACGACAATGATCAGGAGTCACTCGTGAATGCGTTGGACGGGGATGAAGATGAAGCTTACGAGTTTAAGATGGCATTTTCCGATTTGGAAGCGGAGTTGGAACAATTCCAGGAAGACCTTGACAATGCATATGTGCCTGATTACTTTGATCTGTTCTTTCCGGCAGTCAAAGCAGGATTCGCGGGCGGATATCTTGGGTTCGATCAGTATGAGGGAGATTACTACGGGCTGGAGCCGTATGAATATTCTTATGCAGAGGATGAGGCAGCTAAAAAACTCACTGGATTAACAAAAAAGGAACTGTTGGAGACGGCCGGTGCGTGCATGAAGATATTCAGCCAATACACGGCGTTGCGGTACCGCTATGACTGCATGGAAGCAGCAATAGAAATCCTGCGTGGCGAGAACATGGAGCGGATCAAAGTAGTAAAAGGCATCGAAGAACAGTATCAGATAGCGGAGAAGGCGTCACACGGTTTTATTTATAGGTACGAAAAAGAGGTCATAAAGCTAAACAGTATGCTGGATCAAGTGCCGCAGGAATACTGGATACAGTAAGAAGGGGGACAAGCTATGGCATACATAGGTTTTCTGCTCATCATGATGGGCCTTGCGGCAGCAGGCGGCGCGATCGACAGAGGAGACAGTCTGCTCGGGGCGATGGCAATGACGGCAGCAGGAGCAGTGCTGATGGGATTATTCAGAGAGGAGGATGAAGACGGTGAGGAGGAAGATGATGGCTCTGATCCTGGCAGCGGCGCTGCTGTGGACAAGCCTGCCGGTGAGGGCAAAAGAGGACACGGAGCGGATCAGGCGCGCGGAAGAAGGTCAGACGATCAGGATGTTGACCACGGCGTACCATCACGGAGAGATCACGGCGTCGGGACACCGTACCAGACAGGGCATCTGCGCGGTACGCAGGGAGTGGATCGGGAAGACCGCCCTGGTGTGGGAGTGTGAAGACTCTGGTGAAATGGGAGAGTTTCTCGGCATCTGGGAATGCCTGGACACGGGTTTTGGCGCGGATTCTGACGGTGACGGCATGGGCAGCATCCAGGAAGGCAGAGTGATCGATATGTACTTCCCAACGCCTGAGGAAGCGGAGGAGTGGATGGAGATCACGGGCGGCAGGGTGTATGTGCAGCTGGTGGATGCGGAGGGGTGAGATGCTGACAGAGAGACAGATCAGGAACAAGCTCTATGAGTATGCCGACCAGTTCCGCGGCGCATACATGAGAAAAGAATGGGCGCGGGCAAAGTCCTTATATGTCACCGCGCAGCGGATAGCCGTATTCCTGGAGATGCCGGAGCAGGATCTTTCGGAGTTGTTTGGGAACCGCGCTTATAAGGATGACAGAGAGGAGCTCGTGGACGGACTTTTCCCGGAACGCGAAGTGGAGCGGGCATCATGGGAGTGCGTCAGGATACATAAGACATATGATGATCTGCACCTTCATCCGCGGGACGGCAGGGAGATGTTCGTGTCGGGATGGCGGGAGCTGGGCGGCGGCATGGTAGAGGTAAAACTGGAGGAGGTGGCAGGATGAAAAAGACATGAGAAAAGCCCCGTTGCAGCGGGGCGGATTCTCGGGTGATAAACATATCAAAACCTATATACATGATATCACCCGAGGGCGGAAAAATCAAGTAAAATCAGGGATTTCCGCCATTTTTTCTATCCTGATAAAGATATTAAAGTTAGGGGTGATTCTGATTTACAGAAAGACGATTTATGACATGGGTGTCGTAAGGCAGATCGAGAAATCCAGACCGGGGAGATATGGAGCACCGGGAGAGAAACGGGAAAAGAAGAAAAAGCTGACACCCGAAGACGTCCGCCGGCAGAATGAGAGGAACCGCTGGAAGAAGATCCAGAGACTGATACTAATGAACTTCCGTGAAGGGGACTGGCACCTGATCCTGAAATACCGACCGGGAGAGCGACCGGAGACCTATGAGGAGGCAAAGGCGCACAGGAAGAAGTTCCTTGACAAGATGCGGGCAGCCTATAAGAAAGCGGGGATCCCGTTTAAGTGGATCGCGGTGACGGAGCGGGGAAAGAAAGGAAAGGTCCTGCATCATCATCTGGTGCTTGAAGACATCCGCAGGGACGGGATCGACACGGTGAAGCTGGTCAAGAAGCTGTGGATCCACGGCAGCGAGTTCTTCTCGGCACTGTATGAAGACGGGGAGTATGAGAAACTGGCCGAGTACATCGTCAAGGCGGAGACAAAAGAGGAGGGCGGCTGGTGTACATACTCAAGGAGCCGCAACCTGAAGAACCCCGTAAAGACCGTGGAGGACGTCCCGCACAGGAGATGGCGCGATCCGCCCGTGGCACCGAAAGGCTGGTACGTGGTGAAAGACTCCGTGTACAACGGGACCAACCCGGTGACGGGTCATCCGTACCAGCACTATACCATAAAAAAGCTGATAAAGACTCGGCGGGACGGGGAGGAGGATGAGAGTGGATAAGGTAAACATCTATCTGTACACGACAATCAAAGGTCCGGGTGCCCGCGAGGGCTCCTACGCATACATACTCGAGTACATCACCGAAAAAGGACCCGTCACCCTCACAAAGCAGGACAGCATCACGGCGACGGAGAACAGGGCACATCTGCTGATCCTGATCAAGGCATTGGAGAGATTGAAACATCCCTGCGAGCTGGAGATCTACACCGACAGTGAATATATACGGTCAGGAGCGCTGAAATGGCTGAAAGACTGGGAGCGGCGGGGATGGGTGACGAAGAAAGACAGACCTGTGGCAAACAAAGAGGAGTGGCAGCAGGTGTCGGAGCTGTTGAGCCGCCACCTGGCGACGTTCTGCATCGGGGAAAGACACTCATACCGTGAGTGGATCGTGGCGGATACGGAAAAAAGAGAGAAGGAGAGACGGGATGCGGGAAAACACGGGAAAAAGGGATGAGAGGATCCGCTCCCTGCGCAGGCAGGGGATGCGGCGCCGGGACATAGCACAGGAGATGATCTGCTCCGTCTCCGTGGTGGACAGGGCACTCAGGAGCCTGGACGAAGGACTGCGGCGGGCGAGCTTTGAAAAGCACAAAGAGGAGATCATCGGGATGTATCAGAAAGGGATCCCCGTTGCAGTGATCGCGAAAAAGACCGGGCTTCATGAGAATACGATCAACAGGAATATGCGCGCGCTGGAACTGAACAGGGGACGCGGGTGGACGAAAGGAAGAAAAAGGCAGGAACCGAACAGGCAGCAGGAACACCGTGAAACGGCAGGAGAACCGGAACCCGTGTCGCTGTTTACGGTGAAACGGGAGTATCGGAGGGCAAAGCGCATCACGGTCAGAGGGAAAACGTATCTGGACGTGAGCGACTGGTATCTGTAAGAAGGAGGAATGACGGATGTTATTTAAAGAATTTGGCAATCTCAATTCAGCAGAAGAAATCAACCAAAAAGCGGCGGAGCTGCTTGAGGCAGGCGACACGGATGCCGTGTACAGGCTGGCGGAAGAAAACGGGATCGATAAGGAGGAGGCAGAGGACTATATCGCCGGCGCAGCGACGACGATCTGCACGGATCTGATGGCAGCGCTCGGAAAGCTGGATGTGGAGGCGAAGGAATTGGAGATCGGCGGCGTCCTGAGCGATTGGACAAACTACATCAGGGATATGTGCATGGATGAGAAGGTCATGTTATTGGCAGTAAGGAGAAAAGACAAGAGCCTCGCGGAGTGCATGGCGCGGCTGATCAGGTTTGCGTTTGAGAACAAAGTACAGGTCAGTGACCGGATCGTAAGCATCACGAAAGTGACACACAACGGGAAAGAGGAGAAGATGCGGGGACCGCTCTATCTCGGGTTCCCGGACAGGGTGACAGCTAAGAAGCTTATACATGAATATTACTTAGGGAGGTGAGACGATGCTGGCATATAAGGCATTTAGCAGCGACCTGACGGCGCGCATGGGATCAGGACACTTCCAATTTGAACCGGGAAAGACCTATGAGGAGCAGGAGTGCAAGTGTGCACATAACGGCTTCCACTGTGCGGAGAACCCGCTTGGTGTGCTCAATTACTATAACAGCATAGATGACAGATATTTCATCGTCGAGGCAGCAGGCGACATCAACCAAGACGGGACAGGCTCCAGGATCTCCTGCACGAGACTGACGCTCAAAAAAGAGATCACGAGGATGCAGCTTGCGGCGCTCGGCTGCGAGTACATGAGAAGGTATCCGGAACGGGAGCCGGAAAACGGTTATGTCACACAGGATAAAGGAAGATGCAGCACGAGAAGCGATTTTGTCATTGTCAGAGGAAAGCACCCGAGGGCAGCAGGCGTGGAGGGATCATGGCTTTTCCTCTTGCAGGAGAAAAAAGCCTCAAAGGAGATCGCAGGAATATATCCGATTGAGATCGATGGGGAGGAATATAAGGAAAATACCTGGTACGGGCTGCGGGGAGGTGCGGTATGCGAAAAGAGGAATTAAGGAAGCTGAAACGCATCTACGCCACGCCAAAGATGGTGCAGATGGCAAGAGACAATCACAAAAAGATGCAATACAGTGCCACCTGGAATAAGAATTACAAAGTCGTGTATAACACTGAATTTGACCTTTTAGTGCGCTGCCAGACGAGAAAAAGCTTTCTCATGATCTGCGTATTCAAACCGGAATGGATAGAGAAGGGGATAATGCACCCGCTCTATGAGATCTACTGCAACAAAGAGGGAGACGAGTGGATCACGAGGATCATGAAGCAGGATGGGACAGAAGAAAAATGGAGCAGTGCCATGTTCGATAATCTGCCATGCGTCTGTAGCAGCCATTGGTGGGAGTATGGACTGCCGGGCACGAAAAAACGGATATGGCAGAATCCCGAGGGCATGAATACCGTACAGACATATTTAGGTGAGAAAGAAAAGGGAATGTTAGGTCTGATCGACTGGCAGCGGAAGATAAAGGCAAAACGGATCGAGGAAGCGGAGAAACGGCAGCAGGCGCCCTGGGATGCGGATATGAAGCTGGTACCGAAGATCATGCCGACTTTCAAGAGCTGGATGTTAAAGGAAGCTGCTGATAAATATTTCATCATCTATGAAGCAAAAAAGAGGCAGCATGAAGGATGGTGCTCCGGATGCGGGAGATATGTGCATATCACGGAGCCAAGGCACAATAAGACGGGAAAATGTCCGCACTGCAGGAGGGATATCATCTTCAAGGCATCGGGAAAGATCAGGAATCTGGAGACAGGCAGGTATGAAGCACAGTGCATTCAGAAGATCCCGGGCGGTATCGTTGTGCGGACGTTCATGCAGAAGCAATATTATAACGGAGTGAAGGATTACAGGAAGCCGGATCATTACACGGAGGAAACGGAACGCATCATGATCATGGATGACGGGACGGTGAAGCGGTACTATTACGGAAATTACAAAAACAAGTATTACCGCTTTATATTGGACGAATATACGTCATGGTATTTTAGCAGCGAGATAAAGCTGTATCCGGGGAATCTGGGAACATTAAAGAAGACGGCACTCAAAAACAGTGCGATCGATCTGTGGGCAAGATACAGCAGGGAGAAAAGACTGCCGGTCGACGCAGCACATTATCTTGCGATCGAAAAAAATAATCCCGTGATCGAGAAGCTTGCAAAGATTGGGATGTTTACTCTGGCAGAAGATCTGATCAGAGGAGCGAATACGGGTGACGGGGACATCCTGGATCATGATGCCACGGAACTGGCAAAGATGCTGAAGATCGACGGAGCAAGGCTGAAACGCCTGAAAGCCATGGACGGAGGCTGTGACCATCTGAAATGGTTCCAGAGCGAAAAACGGCGGGATCTCATATGGCAGGACGCGATGATAAAGGACTTTGCAGACGATGAGATCGAAGATGAGGACTTCGGCTTTCTGGGCGGCTACAGGATAAGCTATGTAAAGATATGGAATTACATGAAACGGCAGCAGGCACTCACGCAGGACAGCCTGAGCCGGATCATGCGTACATGGGAAGACTACCTCAACATGGCAAAAAAAGCAAAGATGGATATCACAAACGAACGGATATGGAAGCCGAAGGATCTGAAGGCGGCGCATAACGAAGTGGTCCTGATCCTGCAGCAGGGCGAGATAGAGAAGGAAGCGAAGAAGCTGGAAAAGAAGTGGCCGAAGGTGAACGGCATCCTGCCGAAACTCAAAAAGTTCGAATATGCCTCGAAAGACTTCGCGATCCTGGCGCCAGAGAGCATCCTGGACATCGTGAAGGAGGGACGGATCCTGCAGCACTGTGTCCATACCTGCGATTTCTATTTTGACCGCATCCAGCGCAATGAGACCTATCTCTTTTTCCTGCGCCGTGCAGGGCAGGAGGATGTCCCCTGGTATACCCTCGAGGTGGAGGCAGGCGGGAACATCCGCCAGAAGCGGACCACGGGAGACAACCAAAACAAGGATTTCGAGGAGGCGGTGCAATTCCTCAAAAAGTGGCAGAGATACTTTATAAAGCAGCTGACAAAAGAGGAGAAGGCAGCAGGGAAACGGGCTGATCAGGCGCGGCAGCAGGAATACGAGAAACTGCGGCAGGACGGGAACCGGGTATGGCACGGGAAGCTGGCAGGTCAGCTGCTCGCAGACGTGCTGGAAGCGGATTTCATGTCGGTGGAGGCAATCATACAGGAAGATTTCATGGCAGCAGGGTTGATGTCTGCAACATAAGGGGCGGAAATGGAGGAAAACATGGAAAATATGGCAGTGATGACAGGAGACGTACTGGATCTGAATGCGTATAAGTCATACGGAGAATATAAGGCGGCGCTGGACGGAGAACTGCAGAAGTCTGCGGAGAGCTTTGTCCGCATCGGGTACCTGCTCAAAGTCGCGAGGGATACGGACATCCTCGTAGAGTCCGGGTACAGCAGCGTGAACGAGTTTGCGGATAAAGAATATGGTCTGGACAAGTCCCAGGTATCCCGCTTTATCCGTATCAATGACGAGTTTTCGGAAAACGGCTACTCCGAGCGTCTGCAGGAGCGGTACAGCAGTTTTGGTTATACAAAGCTTGCCATGATGCTGCTCCTGCCTGCAGAGATCAACGAAGAACTGAGCGGAAGATACAGCAAAGCGGATATTCAGGCAATCAGGGAAGAAATCGACGAGGAGAATGAAAAGACAGACATCGAAGTGATGCTCGAGGAGAAGGATGAACGGCAGCAGGACCGCAGCGCCTTAGGTAAGGCACTGTATCAGCTCGGGAAGGATACCCCCGAGATGTACATTGGGATATATGACGCAATGCACGGGGCAGGACCGGTGATCGAGGAGACAATGGATATGCTTGCCCCAGAGGGAGAGGCGATCATCAGTGTGAGGATTGCAGGGGAAGGCAGGAAGATGCTCAGCATAAAAGGTACTGCAATCGATCCCGTTCTGGTAGATGTCCGATCAGGAGAAAAGAATGTATACACATGGACTGAGTTGGTCAATGAGTTAAAAGCATTGTGTCCTAATACAGAGAATGCAAAAAAAGCCTGGGAGACACTCTATGGAGAGCCGTTTCCCGAGAAAAAAGAGGAAGTTGCACCGGTGCAACCTCAAAAGGAGCAGGCATCCCGCAAGGTGAGCAGGGTCACGAAGGCGAAAAAGCCCGAAAAGACTCGGGCGGAGAGCGTGCAGGAAGAAAAAAAAAGCGGAGATCAGAACGGACAGGAGGCAGCAGGCGGTGAGAACGAAGAAAGCAGAGAGATTGAGACGCAGGAGACGACTTGCACGGACAGTGGGCAGACTGAGGAGCATTCAGCTGATCCTGAACCCGCAGACACGGAAGATGGAGCCGCTGGAGGAGCAGGAGAAGCAAGCGCTAGAGGTTGCGAAAGCGATAAGCAATGCGAAGGAGTTGCACCGGTGCAACCGGGAGAGCAGTTAGAAGGGCAGATGGATATCACAAATTATCCTGAATATATGCCTGAAAATCTCGAAAAGACTGGTGCGGAGGATGAATCAGCAGAGGCAGCAGGCGGTGAGGATCACGGTGTGGTGATCACAGATTTGGACGGCATGAAGCAGCACATAGAGAATCAGAAAAAGATCATTGCTGACGCAATCAGTCTCATGAGTACATACTGCAATCGTGGTATCTGGGATGGGCTGATAGAGGAGGCAAATGCGATCATAACCAGAGCGGAAAGCATCAAGAATATGGAGGAGATGTGGAATGAGTGAAACGATGATAAAAAAGCATTTTGAGAACAGCGAGATCCAGACGGGAGCATGTCATTACTGCGGTCAGGTCTATCAGTTTGAAACGGACGGAATGGTAACGGAGGAGCAGCTTGACGAATGGGCAGAGGAAAAATGTGACTGCATCGACGCAAGGATCAACAAAAAGCGGCGAGGAAAGGCGAATAATGCAAAAGTCGAGATAGAGAATCTTTTGGGAGAAGGATATCCGGAAGCTTGCGAGGTGCTGAAGGCAGGGATTGTAAAAAACGTGAAACGAAGCAGGGAGATATAAGGATGGCAAAGAAGATCAAGAAGATGAAAAGCATCATGCAGAACAAGGAGGCAGGGCAGTGCTACCTCTGCCGCCTCCTGGATAAAGATAACAGCATAAAGAGGGTCAGGCAGGAGCATCATGTCATGGGCGGAACGGCGAACCGTAGGCTTTCCGAAAAGTACGGGCTAAAGGTCTATCTGTGTCCGGCGCATCATCTTTATGGCTTGAAGGCAGTACATAGCAATGCGGCGGTGGCGGAGCTGCTTCACAAGGAAGCACAGAGGGCTTTTATGTGGATCTATCCGAGTCTGGATTTTCGGGAGATATTTGGGAAAAACTATCTTACTGAGCGTGATCTGAACGAAATGGCATACAAAGATAACGAAAGATTCAGATTGTACGTGGACAAATACTGTAAAAACAGGGGCATCACCATCGCGGAAGCGTTTGAGCATGAACTTGTGACAAACGTAAGGAAGGAGGAAAATCAGGGTGAATAAGGAAAGAAGAAAGCGAATCGGAGACGCAGCGGAACAGGTGGAGCAGTTAAAGGGTGAGATCGAGAGTATCCTTGAAGACGAGGAGGAGTATATGAATAATATCCCCGAGAATATGCAGGGGAGCGAACGTTATGAAACGGCGGAGACAGCCTGCGAAAATCTGCAGAGTGCGGTTGATGCTATGGAAGAAGTGCTTTCCAGTTTAGAGGAAGCACAGGATTGAGCAATCAAGGAGGAGGAAAAGTGGCAAAGACCGTATGCGAGGCAAAGAGAATCGGGGAAGTCAAAAGGAGAGGCAGACCAAGCATAGAGTGGCACAAGAATGGAGTGCCGCAGTATTACTGCTGCGGCTACATAGACTGTGCGACTGACGAATTGCTGGAAGTGTGCAGGAACTGCGCGGATCATGTAAATCATGCTCAGGAAGACTTGGAAAAATGGAGAGCAGAGGAGAGAACAGATGGGAAAATGGACAGAAACTGAGGCGGCATATTTTGGCGAATCAGACGCGAAGGGGGAAAAAGAAGCTATGAAGAACAGGGTATTACCGATCTTGTTCAATACGGATATGGTGCAGGCAATTCTGGATGGGAGAAAGACAGTCACACGGCGGCTGGTGAAAAAGAGGCAGTGTATGCTGGCTGATAGAAAGGAACTGCACGAGTTAAATAGGAAGTATGCACCATATGACAGCATGACAGATGCTGATCTTGTGGCGTGTACATATAGACCGCCATACCAGAAGGAAGATATTCTGTACGTCCGTGAGACGTGGGCTTTTTCGATTTGCATAATATGCAGGAATGAAGGGGCATGCAATATAACCCCTGTTGAATATGATGACGGAGACAGCATATCAGAGGGGTGTTTCCTTTACAGGGCAGAATGTGCCCCGGCAACACATATATGGAAACCGTCTATTCATATGCCAAAGCAAGCTGCCCGCATCTGGTTAAAGGTTACAGATGTAAGAGTGGAACGTCTTCAGGATATGAATACGGGTGATTTTCTTGCAGAAGGAGTAGTGATCAGGCCGGAGGCCTTCAATGATCCGGAGAATGTATACTGGCAGGCAAAGAGAAAGTTTGTACATATCTGGGATGCAACGGTAAAGGAAGCAGAAAAGGGACGATACGGCTGGGATGCGAATCCGTGGGTCTGGGTGATAGAGTTCGAGAGATGTAAGAAGCCGATGGAGGGATAGGAAAATGAGAGAGATTTTATTTAGAGGGAAAAGAGTAATTGATGGGGAATGGGCAGAAAGCTGTTACCCTTTGGGAGAAATGCACTCTGGAACTGTTACATATGATTTTGATAAAAAAACCGTCTGCCAGTACATAGGCTTGACCGACAAGAACGGAAGGAAGATTTTCGAAGGGGATATTGTCAAAGATGAAAACATTCATTTACTAGGAGTAGTTAAATTTAGTGAAAGATATTTGCAGTTTGTTGTTGACGACATTCACGATGGAGAGCAGGATTATTCAGAATTTATGAACCAAGTAGAAGTTATTGGGAATGTGTATGAAGATGCGGATTTGATGGAATGATGTGGAAGGAAATGACTACAATGGAGTGGAAAGAAGTAGATCCAGAACAATCTGACTGGAAAAAGCAGATTGATATAATGGCATATTACGGAAGTCAGAAGATAGGAAGTATCATTTTTTGTGATGACGGTTGGGAGTATGTGATTGATGGGATGGTATACTCCCTTGAAGCAGACATAGAAGCTGAAGCGAAGAAAGAAATGATTGAGCGGCTTGACGAGTACTTTGTGGAAAAAATCGATTTTTACAGTGAACTTAGGACAAGTCTTGAAAAATTAAGTAATCTGGAGGAGAAAAAAATCAATTATTACAGCGAAATCAGGGAAAGCCTTGAAAAATTAAGCAAAGAGGAATGAAGTACGGAAAGCATAAAACTACCTCTCAATTAGTATATCACGGAGCAACAGTAAACGCGGCAGCAGGCGGGGCAGCAGTCCAGAGGGCAGCAGTCCCCGCCGGAAAGGAGATGATAACAGGATGAAAATGTTAGAGATCATAGAAACGATGAAGCTGATTTTAAAGATTGGCGGGGATGGTTGTTTGATCATAGTAGTA